>NZ_JBIVZG010000003.1:165895-315856 GCF_044759445.1 Streptomyces sp. NPDC101118
TTTGGTGGGGGGGGGGGGGTGGGGTTTCTTGTTGTGGGGGGTGTGGGGGGGGGTTTTTTTGTCGTTCTCGGTGGGCGTGGCGGTGTTGGTGGGGGGGCCCGCGCCGCCCCCGGGGGGGCCGCGGCGCGCCCCCCCCGGCTCAGTCTCCGACACACCCAAACAATCGAAGGGCGATGACCGCTCGCGGGCTCGCCACATCTCAATGGAGTCCCTTTTGTCCATATTTGAACGCAGGTCTAGAGGTGAAGGGAGAGCTGGCCAGCGCTTCCACGCCCCCGGCCGCCGATCGCGCATACCGCTGATCGGTGCCCTGGCCCTGGCCCTTTCGGTGCCGGCCTCACTCACACCGCTGGCAGTCGCGGCCGAGCTGCCCGGTGCACCCAAGCTCCCGGAGCACAGGGCAAGTAAGGTCCACGCGATCACCACTCCGGGTGCCAAGGCCGCACGCGACCGGGTGGCGAAGGGCAAGGCTGAGAACAAGGTCCAGGCGGACCGTGCCCGCGCCGAGGCCCGCTCCACTTGGCCGGAGGCGCGGACGCTGACCCAGGACATCTCCTCCTCCCGCCCCGCAGGCCGGTCCATCGTCGACGTACGCCCGGCCCGCCAGGGCAAGGGCGTACCGTCCCTGCACTCTGCGGCCGGTACGGCCACCGTCAAGGTGCTCGACCAGAAGGCTGCCAAGAAGGCCGGCGTCACCGGCGTGCTCTTTTCCGTCGCCGCCCAGAAGCCCGGCCCGGCCACCGTGACGGTCGACTACGGTTCCTTCGCTTCCGCCGTCGGTGGTGCCTGGTCCACCCGGCTCGGTCTGGCCCGGCTGCCTTCCTGCGCGCTGACGACGCCGGAGAAGGCCGAATGCCGCCAGGCCACCGCGCTGCCGTCGGACAACAACCTCAAGACCGCCACACTGACCGGGACCGTGTCGGGCCTCTCGGCCGCATCCCGGGAATCCGCGGTCTTCGCCGTGATGGCGACCACCGCCACCTCAGGCAAGGGCGCGGGCGACTTCAAGGCCACGCCGCTCACCTCCTCCTCCACCTGGGAGGCCGGCGGTTCCTCAGGCGCGTTCACCTGGTCCTACCCGCTGCCCGTACCGCCGGCCGCGGCGGGGCCGGCCCCGTCGCTCTCCCTCTCCTACAACTCGGGGACGATCGACGGCCGGACCGCGAACACGAACAACCAGGGCTCCCTGGTGGGCGAGGGCTTCGACCTCAGCTCCTCCTACATCGAGCGCAAGTACGGCTCCTGCGACGACGACGGCCAGACCGACAAGCTCGACCTGTGCTGGAAGTACGACAACGCGTCCCTGGTGCTGAACGGCAAGGCCACCGAACTCGTCAAGGACGACGCCAGCGGCGAGTGGCGCCTCAAGGACGATGACGCCTCGCAGGTCACCCGCCTGACGGGAGCCGTCAACGGCACCGCTGGGGGCGAGTACTGGAAGGTCGTCACCGGCAACGGCACGACCTACACTTTCGGCCTGGACAAGCTGCCCGGCGCGGACACCCAGCGCACCAACTCCACCTGGACCGTCCCGGTCTTCGGCGATGACAACGGTGAGCCCGGCTACGACCAGGGCGCGACCTTCTCGGCCCGTGCCAAGGTGCAGGCTTGGCGCTGGAACCTGGACCTCGTCGAAGACGTGCACGGCAACGCCTCCACCTACTGGTACACCGCCGAGTCCAACTACTACGCCCAGAACGGCGACAAGACCGCACTGAAGGCGTACGTCCGGGGCGGCTACCCGACCGAGATCCGGTACGGCCAGCGCTCCGAGGCCCTGTTCACCGGCACGGCCTCGCACAAGGTCACCTTCAGCTACGGGGAGCGTTGCTTCGCCAGTAGCTGCGCCTCGCTGACCGAGACCACCAAGCAGAACTGGCCCGACGTACCCTTCGACTCGATCTGCTCCGAGACCGAGGCCGAATGCCGCGCCACCGGCCCGTCCTTCTTCACGCGCAAGCTGCTGAAGTCCGTGAAGACGTACGCGTGGTCCACCACGCTGGAGCCGGACGCCTACGCCTACATGGACTCCTTCGACCTCACGCAGGAGTACCTCGACGCCGGCGACATCGGTGACACCACCGACCAGACGCTGACCCTGAAGTCACTCAAGCGCACCGGCCGCTACGGCACGGACATCCCGCTGCCCGCGGTCGACTTCACGTACCACATGCGACCCAACCGGGTTGACGTCGACGGTGACGACGTCCTTCCGCTGAACCGTCCTCGCATCGACACCATCACCTCCGAGGCCGGTGCGATCACCACGGTGACCTACTCCGGTCAGGAGTGCGTCCGCGGCAGTGCCATGCCGGTCGCCGAGGACGACAACAACATGTCGTGCTACCCGGTTTACTGGCCCGTCAACGGCGGCGACCCGGAGCTCGACTGGTTCCACAAATACCGGGTGATCGCAGTCGGCACGGCCGACCCGGCCGGGCAGAACGAGCTCGTCGAGAACGCCTACGCGTACGAGAACCCGGGCTGGCACTACAACGACGACCCGTTCACGCCGGAGGACGAGCGCACCTGGTCCGCATGGCGCGGCTACGGCAAGGTCACCACGTACACGGGCGCCGTGGGCACCACCCGCTCGAAGACCGTCAAGGTCTTCATGCAGGGCATGCACGGCGACAAGCGCAAGGGCACGACGGCCACCCGGACAGCGGTCGTCACCGGCGTGGACCTGCCGGGGGTCTCCGTCCCTGACATCAACGACAACAACCAGTACGCCGGGTTTCTCCGCCAGGAGCTCACCTACGACGGCGCCACCCCCATCTCCTCGACGGTCAACCTCATCTGGTCCAAGATGACCGCCAGCCAGCAGAAGTCGTACGCCGACACCAAGGCGTACTTCCTCCGGGCGTCGAAGACCTACAAGTACACCTACCTCACCGCGTCCGACTCGTGGCGCAAGGTCCACACCGAAACCGCCTACGACGACTACGGCATGGCCTATCGCGTGACCAACGGGGGTGACTCGGCCAAGACCGGCGACGAGACCTGCACGCGCACCTGGTACGCGCGCAATGCCGCGAAGGGCCTGACCAGCCTGGTCTCGCGGACCCGCACAGTCGCGGAATCCTGCACGGACAGCGCCGGTGAGGTGATCACCGATGACCAGCTGACCCTGCCCACCTCCTCCACGAGCCGCGGGGACGTCCTGTCGGACACAGCCACCGTCTACGACGACGCCACGGTCACCGGCTGGATCCCCAACCAGGTCCCCACCCTGGGCCTGGCCACCTGGACGGGACGGGCGAAGGCCTACCCGGCGGCGAACGGCACCGCCGACCGCGACCCCGCCGAGACCACCGGCTGGCAGACGCTTTCCACCACGACCTACGACACGGCCACGGTGAAGCTGGGCCGCCCGCTCTCCGTGACCGACGCGGCCGGCAACGTCACGAGCACCAGCTACACCCCCGCCAACACGGGACCGCTGGCGTCGACCGTGGTCACCGCGCCGAAGCTGGCCTCGAACGGCCAGCAGCACAAGAGCTACTCGTACGTGGACCTGCGTGGTGCAGTGACGCGGTCGTTCGACGCCAACCTGAAGGAGACCACCAACACCTACGACTCGGTGGGACGCATCACGGCGACCTGGCTGCCCAACCGCAGCGTCGCCGCGGGCGACACCGCGAACGTCACCTACGCCTACTCGCTGGTGCGCGGCTCGCAGCCGTGGTCCTCGGTCTCCACGCTGAAGGCGGACGGTACGACCTACCGGACCGTCTACTCGGTCTTCGACGCGGCCCTGCGCCCGCTGCAGACCCAGACCCCCTCGCCCAACGGCGGCCGCATCCTGACCGACACCCGCTACGACTCGCGCGGCAAGGCCTACGAGATGTACGCCGACATCTGGGACAAGGACAAGGCGCCCGACGGCGTCTACGCCCGAGCCGAGTACGGCGGCGCCCCGTCCCAGACCCAGACGGTCTTCGACGGCGCAGGCCGGCCCACGACCACGACGTTCCTCGTCTTCGGCGTGCAGAAGCGGTCGACGACCACCAGCTACACCGGCGACTCGGTGGCCGCCACGGCCGTCCAGGGAGGCACCGCCTCGCGCGTCATCACCGACGCGCTCGGCCGCACGGCGGAGACCCGGACGTACAGCGGCACGACCCCGACCGACCCCGCCTTCGGCGGCACTGCTCCGGGTACACCGTTCACCAGCGTCGTCAACACATACACGCGGGACGGCAAGTCCGCGTCCATCACGGGGCCGGACGGGGCCAAGTGGACCTACACGTACGACCTCTTCGGCCGACAGGTGACGGCGGTGGACCCGGACAAGGGCACGGCGACGTCCACCTTCACCGCTCTGGACCAGCTGGCGACGACGAAGGACGGCCGGGGCACGACCATCGCCTACGGCTATGACGAGCTCGGCCGCAAGAGCGGTCTCTGGAAGACCTCCAAGACGGACGCGAACAAGCTCGCCGCCTGGACGTACGACACGGTCCTCAAGGGGTACCCCTCCGCCTCGACTCGTTACGAGGGCGGCGTGACCGGCAAGGCGTACACCAAGGAGGTCACCGCATACGACACCCTCAGCCGGGCGACCAAGAGCCGACTGACCATCCCCAGCGACGACGCCTTGGTGACGAGCGGAGCCATCGCGGCGACGACGGAGTACCAGACCGACTACCGGCTCGACGGCAGCCTCAGCTCCACCGTCACTCCGGCCGCGGGTGGGCTGCCCTCCGAGGCGCTCACCTACACGTACGACACCCACGGGCTGGCGCAGTCCCTGTCCGGCACCACCGACTACGTCCAGGATGTCTCGTACTCGCCCCTCGGCGAGGTCGAGCAGCTGACCCTGGCCCGCTCGGCCGCCGTCGGTGTCAGGAAGACCTTCCTCGGCTTCACGCGTGAGGAGGGCACCCGCCGGCTCCTGAACTCCACGGTCAGCGACCAGACGCATGCCGGGATGCTGCAGGACGTCACCTATGGCTACGACCAGGTCGGCAACGTCACGTCGATCATGGACGCGGCACCCCTGAGCGGAATCAGCAAGGCCGACTTCCAGTGCTTCGAGTACGACGGCCAGCGCCGTCTGACCGAGGCGTGGACGCCCAAGACGGCGAGTTGCGCCCTCGGCGGGCGCGACGCGTCCACCTTCGACGGCGCGGCCCCGTACTGGAAGACCTACGCCTACTCCGCCTCCGGCCAGCGCACGAAGGAGACCACGCACAACGCGACCAGCACGGTCGAGCGGAACTACTGCTACTCGGGCACGCGCCCGCACACCCTGGTGTCCACCACCACGGCGGCGAGCTGCACCGGCGTGGCGGACCAGTACGTGTACGACGCGGCCGGCAACACCACCAAGCGGGTGCAGGGGACCACGAGCACGACCGTCCACGACCTCGTCTGGTCGCCGGAGGGCAAGCTGGACATGCTCACCGAAGGCTCGATGTCGACGGACTACGTCTACGACGCCGACGGTGAGCTGCTGATCCGCCGCAACCCCGGCGGTGAGACGGTGCTCTACACCGGTGGCACGGAAGTGCACACCGAGGGCACGAAGAAGTGGGCCACCCGGAGCTACGCCCTGGCCGGGCTCACGGTCGCCGTCCGCAGCAACGAGTCGGGCACGTCCAAGACCTCCTTCCTCGCCTCCGACCACCACGGCACGTCCACGATCGCCGTCGACAGCGCCGACACCCAGGACGTCAGCAAGCGCTACACGACCCCGTTCGGCGCCTCCCGGGGCACCGCGGTCGGCACCTGGCCCGACGACAAGCGCTTCCTGGGCAAGCCTGCCGACGCCAGCACCGCGCTCACCCATATCGGGGCGCGCGAGTACGACCCGTACATCGGCCAGTTCATCAGCGTCGACCCGGTACTCGAAACGGACAAGCCGCAGACGCTGAACGGCTACAGCTACGGAATGCAGAACCCGCTGACGTTCTCCGACCCGACGGGAAGGGAGCTCGGGTCGCCGCCGAACTCGTGCCTCTACGATCTGGCGAACTGCTCCCCGGAGATCCAGAAGTCCGTCGGATACGACCCGAGCACGCGCGGCACCGGTTCCGGTGGCGGAGGCACGGGTGGTTCCGGAGGCACGGGCGGAACCGGTGGCACCGGCCGTGACACGTCCTGGGACCAGGGTGACGTCTACTACCCGCTGACCATGGAATGGAAGCCCGCCTTCCAGCCCGTCCCGTTCGCTCCCATCACCGAATCCTTCGGCATCATCGACGAGCACGAGGAGCGCAACCAGTGGCAGACCTCACGCGCGCTGTTCTTCGGGTGGCTCTGGGGCGGGGGCTACCCGCTCGGGCCGAAGCAGAAGTTCAGGGGCGGCGATGCCTTCACCAAGGTGCTGGCCGGTGACGAGACGATCGGCGAAGCGCGCGCGATGCTCCTGGGGCAAGCTCTGCGAAGCGGTATGGGGGCGCCCTATGCGAAGGCGACCTACAACTTCGGCTACAAGGACCGGGGGCCCGAACCAGGTGCTCCGTGGTACAAGATGAACACCGCGCGCGGAATCTACAACGATTTTTCGAGCGTGCTGACCAACGGAGGACTGGGTCACTCAAACATGGCCGATGCCTTCCTGGGAACGTATGCGGCGACCGCTCGGATCAAGAGCGTCGACCGGGCAAAGGGTGATGTTCGGATCGCATTCACAGTGCGGAACCTGAGTGACTGGAATTCAGCCACCCACACGATTCCCAGATCGTGGAATCCCTATTTCGAGAAGACTTTCGGTGCCGCCGTGTCACAGAATTTTGCCTGGGAGGAAAGGCTTCCGCTGAACAGCTGCGGTTGCTGGGTCGAATAGTCTGGTAAGCGGGAAAGTGGGGCGGCTGTCCGGCCGCCCCACTTATCCATGGCGTGTTGGGAGAAGGAATGCGAACGAGTCGTGTGCTGACGGTGGCCGTGGCAGCTCTGCTGCTCTCGTCATGCGGTGGAAGTGATGAAACCCGCAGCAGCGTCGGTGTCGACGCGATCGTCGGTGCCTGGGTTGCGAAATCGGGAGCCCGGTTCGAATTCACGGCGGGCCGAGAATTTAGATCCAATGGCCTCGAACTGGACGATTTCCTCGCTCCGGGGTGCCCTACTGGTCCCGCTTCCGGTACGTGGGGCTTCTACGTGGACGAGGGGAAGTCCGGAGGGCTGGTCGCGGTCTCCCCCCAGGCGCCCTCGGGGGACAGGATCGGAGTCGTCTTCGAGGAGATTCGGCAGGGAGACTGCAGCATCAGTCTCAGCGTCCTCAAGGGTGGCGCCGCCCTCTGCGTCTCGGTCGACCTCGACGAGGTCTGCACGTTTGAAGACAGGTTCTCGCGCGTCCGTCCGAAGTAGCTCCCGCACCTAGAGGTCCAGGACCAGGTGGTCGTCCTTGGCGCGGGAGACGCAGAGGAGCATCGAGTCCTCGCGTTCCCCGTCGGTGAGGAGTTCGTCGCGGTGGTCGACCTCGCCCGCGAGGACGCGGTGTTGGCAGGTGCCGCAGAAGCCCTGCTCGCAGGAGTACGGGGTGTTCGGGAGTTCCCTGCGGATCGCGGCCAGGGCCGTCGAGTCCGCGGGGACCTCGATCGTGCGGCCCGAGCGGTGGAGTTCCACCGTGAAGGGGCGTGCGTCCGCGGTGGCCGTGGTCGGGGCGAAGCGTTCCAGGTGGAGCGTGGCGGCCGGGGGGACGAGGGCCGTCACCGCGTCCATCAGGGGTTCCGGGCCGCAGCAGTAGACCGCCGTGCCCGGCGGCAGGGTGCGGACGAAGTCCAGGTCCAGGAGGCCCGCTTCGTCCTCCGGGGTCACCGTCACGCGGTCCCCGTACCCGGCCAGGTCCGCCAGGAACGGCATCGTGGCGCGGCTGCGGCCCCCGTAGTGCAGGTGCCAGTCCGTGCCCGCCGCGGTGGCCGCCCGGAGCATCGGGAGGACCGGGGTCAGGCCGATGCCGCCGGCGATGAAGACGTACCGGCCGGCCGGGACCAGTGGGAAGCGGTTGCGCGGGACGCGGAGCTCCAGTTCGGCGCCCTCCACGAGCTGCTCGTGGACCTCGCGCGAGCCGCCGCGGCCGTCCTCGACCAGCCGGGTGGCGAACTCGTACGCGCCCTGCTCGGCAGGGTCCCCGCAGAGGCTGTACTGCCGGACCAGGCCCGAGGGGAGGTGTACGTCGACGTGTGCGCCCGGCTCCCAGGAGGGGAGGTCCGGGGATTCGACGCGGATCCGGACCACGCCGTCGGCGACCACGTCCCGCCGCGTGATCAGCCCGTACAGCGGGCGGCGCGGCGAGTAGCCCGAGACCGGGTCCGCCAGGGCCGGCAGCGGCCACAGCGGGGACCGCTCGATGCGCGTGCGCAGGGCCCGCCTCACCACCAGCGCGGTGCCGGCCGCGAGGGCCAGCTTCAGGGCACGGGACACCTCACGCACCGCCGTTCGCGCCGGGCGACGAGGCCAGGTACGCGGCCGCCTGGGCCGTCGAGCCCTCCTGCGAGGGGTGGTACGCCTTCGACAGGTAGCGGGGTATGGACTTCAGCATCGCGGGGGTGGAGGGGAGCGTGCCCGCCCGGCCCGCCCGGTAGAACTGGCCGAAGGAGGCCTTGGCGTCCGTCAGCGTCGGGTCGTTCTCCATGAAGAACCGGGCCCCGCGCTGCCACAGGAACACCAGCGCGCCGAAGGCCGTGGCCCAGGTCCGCACCCGCCGCCGGTACCCGCCGTCCACGTGCATGAACAGCTCGAAGGCCACCGACCGGTGCTCCACCTCCTCCGCGCCGTGCCAGCGCAGCAGGTCCAGCATCACCGGGTCCGCGCCCCGCCGGTCCAGTTCGTCCGCGTTGAGCACCCAGTTGCCGAGGAAGGCGGTGTAGTGCTCGATGGCCGCGATCATCGCGACCCGTTCCATCAGCCACCAGTGCCGCGCCCTGCCCGGCGGCAGCGTGCGGTCCCCGAGGAGCTTCTCGAAGAGCCAGTCCACCTGGGCGGTGTACGGCGTCGGGTCGAGGCCCAGCCGCCGCAGGTGGGGGAGTACGTCGTCGTGGGCCTGGGAGTGCATCGCCTCCTGCCCGATGAAGCCGATCACGTCCTCGCGCAGCCGGTCGTCCCTGATGTGCGGCAGCACCTGCTTGTAGACGTGCACGAACCAGCGCTCGCCCGCCGGGAGCAGCAGGTGCAGCACGTTCATCGTGTGCGTCGAGAACGGGTCGCCGGGGAGCCAGTGGAGCGGGGTGTCCTCCCAGTCGAAGGACACCTGGCGCGCCTTGAGCTCCATGTGCTCGGACGCCACCGGGGCAGGCTGCGTATTAGACATGGCGTCAATGTACTGATGGGTAGAGCTTCTGCAATACCCCCTGCAAGCCAGTTGTTGCGGAAGGCCGCCTCCCGGGCAGCCCCGCACGCCCTACCGCAGCACCCCGGCCTTCGTCCCGTCCGCCAGCCGTCCGCTGAGCTCCACCTGCGCGCCCTCCTCGGCCGGCGCGGCGAGCCGGCTGCCCACGACGGTACGGTTCACCGCCCCGCCGACGGTCACCGAGGCGAACTGCCGGCTGCCGGCGGCCAGCACGTACCAGTTCCCGGCCCGCGACTTCCACAGCACACCCGCCAGCACTCGCGGCAGCCTCGGGCCGCACTCGGCCGCCCCCTCGCCGCGCGCCACCAGCGCCCCGACGCCGCCGCCCGGCGCCTGGAACTGCGCCAGCACCCGGTCCGCCGTGCCCCGCCAGGTGTCCGCCCGGGTGCACAGCCAGGCGGCGGTGCCGTTGCCCTCGGGCAGCTGCTGCTTCGCGTACGCCCAGGAGTTGACCGACCGGACGCCGTGCGCCCGTACGGCCGGGAGCAGACAGGCCGTACGGGCCCACTGACCCAGTTCCGTCGCGCCGGCCACATCCGTCGGCGCCTCCGGCGGGCCCGAGGTCAGCCGGGCCGGGATCAGCTCGCCCAGGTCTGTGACCAGGCGGGTGACGGAGCCGGAGCCCGACCCCGATCCGTCCCCGGAGCCCGCACCGGCGGCCGTGGCCGAGGTGAAGGCCAGTGCGTTCCACGAGACGCAGGAACGGTCCAGCGCAGGACCGGCGGAAGGCGCCGTCACCCCGTCCGTCAGCCGCAGCGGCGCCGGCTCGGCGGCGGGCTTCAGCAGGTCGCGCACCGCGGCCGAACGCACCCAGGGGGCCGTCAGGTACCGGACGTTGCCGTCCACCCGGCTCAGCACCAGGGCGTTCGCCGTCTCCGCGGAGGCCCCGTCGGCCCGCGCGAAGTCCAGGGCGGCGCCCGCGGTCCCGGCGCGCGGCTCGGCGTACCGCACGATGCGCAGCCCGTCGTACAGCAGCACCACCACGGCCTGGTCCACCTCGCCCGCGTACAGCAGCTGCGGGGGGCCCATCGCCGGGCCGGCCGGCGTACCCGGCGTCGCGGACACCCGTACGGCGGCGCCGGGCCGGGCCCACACGGCGAGCGCGCGCCGCAGCAGCTCGCGGTCGGCGGTCCGCCCGCCCCGCGCGGGCCAGACGGAGAAGTCGCTGCGGGAGGACGTGCGCCAGGCCTCCGCCCCGGCGAACGTCACCAGCGCCGGGTCCAGGGCCTGCTCGGCGGCGGCGTTCCGGGCGTACGGCGGGGCCGCCGCGCCGTCGGCGCCCCAGCCGCCGCCCGGCAGGGCGAGCAGCGTCCCGGCCACCAGGGCGGCGGCCGCCGCGGCGAGCGCGGTACGGGCGTGCCGGCGGCGCCGCAGCAGGTCGGTGGGCCGGGCCTGGAGCAGGCAGGGGTCGAACTCGGGGGAGTCCAGCAGCGGGTCGGACTCCGCGTCACCGGCCTGCGCGAGCGCCTCCGCCGGATCGGCCACCCCGGCCGCGGCCAGCACCCGGGCCACCTCGGCCTCCGGCAGGCCCTCCATGGCCCGCAGCACGTAGGCCGCGCGCCCGGCACCGGTCAGCGTGCCCAGCCACTGGTCCAGCGCCAGCTCCTCCGCGCCCCCGGCGCGCGGGAACAGCCGCAGCCCCCACACCTGGGGCAGGGCCGGCGGCAGCTGCGCCCGCTTGGGCCAGGCCCGCCGGCGCAGCGGCAGCCCGGCCTCCAGCGCGGCCCGCAGCACGCGCAGCCGGACGTAGGCGTACCCCGGATCACCGCCGGCCGCCCCCCTGCGCTGCGCGGGCAGCGCCCCGGTACGGGCCCGGGGGAGGGCGCGCTGCGCGAGGGCGTGCGCCGTGAGCACCCGGCGGTTGCGGCCGAGGCCGGGCGGCAGCACCAGGTAGGCGATGCGCACCAGCCGCGGGTAGTGCTCGACGATGGCGGCCTCGGCCCGGTCGAGGTCGACCTCGACGGCGGCTGAGGGGGGCGCGGGGCGGGTGGCGGTATCCGGATTGGGCACGTTCAGCAGAACGAGCGAATCGTCGGATGGTCACCGCCCCGGCACGGGCCTGCCCCGCCTGCCCGGACGGTCTGGGCCTCAGCCGGACAGCCGCGCCCGGATGGCCTCCACCGCCTCGTCGGAGACGCCCAGGCCCTCCCGTACGTACTTCTCCATCGACCCGTACCGCGTCGCGACCTCGTCCAGCGCCGCCCCCAGGTACGACGGCACCACGCCGATCAGCGCCAGCGCGATCTCGGGGTTGCCCCCGGACGCGGTGAAGCCCTCGATCATCGGGGCGAAGGCCTGCCGCACCGCCGGGTTCACGGAGAGGTACTCGGCCATCAGGGTCTCGTCGTCCGCGCCGAGCAGCGCCAGGACGACGGTCGCCGCCCAGCCCGTACGGTCCTTGCCCGCCGTGCAGTGGAAGAGCAGCGGGCCGGCCTCGGGGTCCGCCAGCTCGGTCAGCAGCGTGCGGTACGCGGCCTGGCCCGAGCCGGAGCTGACGAAGGAACGGTACGTCTGCTCGAACAGCCGCTCCGCGCGCCCGCCGCCCAGCTCCCGCTCCGCCACGGCCGGGTCCGCCAGCAGGTGCTTGAGCTGCGCCGCGGCCGGCATCTCGCCGGAGGTCACCTTGTCGGCCAGCACGTCGCCCACGAGCACCCGGACGCCCTCCGGCACCCGGTCGGGGTGGTCGGCGCGCTCGGCGTCCGTACGGAAGTCCAGCACCGTGCGCACGCCCAGGCCGGCGAACGCCGCGTCGGCCGACAGGTCCAGCCGGTCGAGCTGTCCCGAACGCAGGACGAGGCCCGGGCGCACGCTGCGCCCGCCGGGCAGCGGCGTGCCGCCGAGGTCGCGGACGTTGGCGACGGTGGTGGACGGTATGGCGGTCATCGGAGGGGCTCCAGGTCACTCGTAGGGCAGGGCACGGCACCCGCCACGATCGGCGAGGCTTTCATCCCGTTATGCGGGCTTTCATCAATGAACGTACGGGAGGTCGGCGGTCTCCGGCGACCGCCAGCCCGAGCCCGAGTGCCAGCGCCACCAGGTGCCCGGCGTCCGTGAAGGTGCGCTCCCGCCGCAGCAGCGGCCGCACCCCCAGGGCCAGCAGCCCCGCCCGCGCACCGGTCCGCACGGGCCCCCGCGGCAGTACGGACGTCAGCGCGCCCAGCACCGCGTAGAACCCGTAGCTGGTCCCCACGTCGACCGCACCCCGCACCTCGGGCCCGGCCCGCCGCGCGCGCAGCGCCCCGTACACGAGAGCCGTGGCACCCGCGTGCCCCAGCGCGAACACCCCGGCGGCCCACCAGGCCCCGTAGGCGTACTCGGCGTACCCGAGCACGGCGAGCAGCAGCAGCGCGTAGGGGAGCGGCATCGGCTCCTCGACCACGAACGCACTGCTGACCAGGGTGTCCCAGCGCCCGGCGGCGAGGTTGTCGACGTTGGTGGAGCAGGCCAGCAGCACCCGCCGCCGCACCCCGCCGTCCACCCGCGCGAGCGCGAGGGCACCGGCCTGCACGACCCCGGTGTACACGGGGGCGAGGAGTAAGGGAGTCATCCGGCCATGATCGCCTACCATCTCGGAACGGCGAGGGCCGGGGCGGCCGTACGAACACGGCGCCGCCGCGTCCCCCGCTGGGGGGAACTCGGCGGCGCCGCGGTGTGGCGATCACTGATCACCACGTGGTGGCCGGTCCTACCAGGTGCCCGGTTCTGCGAACCATGAGCCGAGCGGGTCCTTGAAGCCGCCCTCGGGGTCCGTCCGGAAGGTATTGATCTTGCTCGCCCCGCTGAACGTGTAGTTGTACGTCACGGTGATGTCGGCCAGGCCGTCCTGGTCCACGTCGCCTGTGAGGTAGTTCCCGGGGCCCGAGAACCAGGCGTCGGGGCCGGAGTCCCAGGCGCTGACGGGGGCGCCGTAGCCGCCGTCGGCGTTGGCCTTGAGTGTGTGGATCGTGGTGTTGCCCCCGCCGTTGTACCGGACTGCGGCGAGGTCGGTGCGCTTGTCCCCGTCGAAGTCACCCGCGGTGACGTCGAGGCGCTGCACGTCCCACCCGGAGGCCGCACCCCAGGACTTGAATGGGGCGTTGAGGAGGCCGTCCGCCTTGGCGGTGAACGTCCAGACGTTCACGCTGCCGGCGCCGTAGACGTAGACGCAGGTGAGGTCGCTCCTGCCGTCGCCGTTCGCGTCGCCGACGGTCCAGCGGCAGAGGGACGGCGTGAAACCGGACCCCTTCCAGCCGGCCTTCGGTGCGCCGAAGCCGCCGCTCGCGTCGGCGGTGAAGGTGTGGAGCCCCATCGTGCCGTCCTTGTGGTCGTACACCGCGATCAGGTCGTCCCGGTGGTCGCCGTTCGTGTCGCCGGCCAGGACGGTGGTGTTGTTCCAGTCCCATCCGGAGGTCAGCTCCGCACTCTTGAACGGCGCGTAGAAGCGGCCGTTGGAGTGCCCCAGGAAGGTCCAGGCCGTCTCGGTGCCGTTGCTGTAGCCGTAGAAGGCAGCCACGTCCGTCTTGCCGTCGCCGTTGAAGTCCCCGGTCGCCCACTTGGTGCGGTTGGCGCCGAAGCTGCCCTTGACCGGGGTCGGGATCTCGGCCGCCGCGCCGTACCCGCCCTTGCCGTTGCCCAGCGAGACGTACAGCGCCGAGGTCTCGGAACCGTAGTCGTACGCGGTGATCACGTCCGGGTGTCCGTCCCCGTTGACGTCGCCCGCCATGTCCTTGCGGAGGTGGTTGGTGAGGTCGGTGGACTTGTGCTCCTCGGCGACGCCGGTCGTGTCGTTCCAGCGGATGTAGCCGTTCTGGAAGTCCGTCCGCATGCCGCCGGCCACCGCGTACTCCTCGGAGAGGGGGTAGCCGAGGCTGCTCTTCTCGAAGCCGTCCCCGAGTGTCGCCCACCGGCTGTAGATCGCTCCGTAGACGGGCCAGGCGCCGGTGCCGGAGGTCCAGTAGACGGATCCGCTGTCCGCCGACTGCCAGCGCTTCCGGAACAGCTGGTACCGGCCGCCGGCCGAGGAGGTGGCCTTCTCGCTGCTGGTCGGGTAGCCGATCATCTTGGTCCCGCCGATCGCCTTGAAGCGGGTGTAGATGCCGCCGTGGATCTCGTGGGCGTCGGTCTCGGGGGACCAGTAGATCGCGCTGAGCTTCCCACCCTTGCTGAAGGTGGTGAACCTTCCCTGGTCGTCACCATCAGCGGTGTGACGCTCGTCGGACGTGGGGTACCCGAGGATGCCGCTGTCCTTGGAGAGGGCGGACCACCGGTTCCAGATCTCCCCGTGCACGGACCAGGCGCCGGTGTGCGGGCTCCAGTAGATGGAACGATTGTTCACGCCGGTCTTCGGGGTGCGGAAGTGGGCGTAACGGCCGATGTTGTCGGAGGCGGTCAGGACGTCGGTCGCCGGGTACCCGAAGGCGGTCACGCCGCCCAGCGACTTGAACTTGGACAGAACGGGTCCGCACAACGAGTGTTCGCCGGTCGCTGCAGAGCTGAACTTCTCGCAGGTGGACCACGGTGTGCCGGGTGGGACGATCTGGCGCGGCTGGCCGAAGGACGTGCCGTTCGCCGGTGCCTGACCGGGAAATGCGACGGTGGAACCCAGCGTGTCGCTCGACCAGAGGTCCGGGTAGCCGCCGGGCAGAGGCTTCCCCGCCGGGTCGTACTTGGCCTCGAAGTCACCTTCGCTGGAGAGCTGCGGGTAGTCCTCCTGCTTGAAACCCGTACCGATCCACGTGCTGCGGGGCGCAGGGTCGGAGAAGACGGAGAGGTCGAGCAGGGGGTCGTCCGACGCGGGAGAAGGGTCCTGTCGGCTCGTGTATTGGTGGATCTTCCCGGTGGACCCGTCGCGTGCCCATATCTCGGGCAGCCCGTCGCCGTTCAGGTCGCCGGGGGCGATCAGCGTCAGGCCGGTCCAGTCACCGTTCCCCACCGGCAGAACGGGGACGGTGTCGAGAGCGGCTTCGCCCTTCATGCCTCGGTAGAGCCACAGCTTGCCGCCGTCGTCCTTGACGAGGAGGTCACTGGAGTCGCCGGCGTCCACGGATCCGCTGTGGTTGTCGTCGTCGACGCTGGAGACCGCCAGTACCTGCTCGGCTTTGAGCCAGTGCCGGTCGCCGGCCGACGAGACGGTCAGCTCGCTTACGTCGTCCTTGCCGGAGCCGAGGGTGCCGTTGCCCTTGTTGTGGTAGACCCAGAGCTCCTTTTCCTCGGCCGGGTCCTCACTTGAGGGCCGCAGCACGACGAGGTCTTCCGAGTCGTCGGCGGACCAGCTGCCGCGGTGGGTGATGGACGCGCCCTGGAAGGACTCTTCCGAGGCGCGTTGTCCCCGTGCGAACGTGCCGTTTCCCTGTCCGGGGCTGAGCCAGAGCTCCCCCTCGGGGTTGACGGTCCAGAGGTCGGTGAGGTCGTCGCCGTTCACGTCGCCCGGCTTGTCCGGTGCTCCTCTGCGGCCGGCGTAGAAGAGGTGGGACGAGGTTTCGGACGTGTTCCCGGCAGCGTCGACGCCCCGCGCGTAGACGTACTGCGGGCCCGCTGCCCACGGAGTGAACTTGGCGGGCTGGCTCACGCCGCCAGTCGATGTGGCGGGAGCGCTCTGGATCGTGCTGTCCTGGTCGCTCCACCATTCGTAACGGGTGACGCCGGAGCCGGCACCCGTCGGCATGGAGAAGGTGAAGCTGCCGGCAGAGCCGGCCGGCTTGATTCCGGTGGTCTGGTTCGCCGGGAAGTCGTCGGAGGCGATCGTCGGTCGACCGCCGGGCCGGGTGGAGTCGATGGTGAAGCGGCACTGGCCGCCCCAGGGGCTCGTCGCGGAGCCGTCGGAGACACTGACGTCCCACCAGTACGTACCGTCGGGCAGGTCACGAGCCACGAGTGGCAGCGTGACGATCGACCCGCTGCCGACGTTGTTGACCGTCTTCCGCTTGGTGGCGGTGCCCACCTGGGCGTAGTCGAAGCGGACGGTGAGCGTTGTGTCCTCCGCGTCCCGGACCTTGGCCCGAAGGACGACCTGATCGGTCTTGCCTATGAAACCGCCGCTGCACGGAACCGTCGGGTCTGTGGACATGGCCGTGGGCCGGTCGGGCGCGGTGTTGAACCGGACGGAAACGCGGGCCGAGTTCGGGTCGAACTTGCGCCAGGAGACATCGATCGTGTTGCTCTTGGCCGTGAGGGCGAAGGACCACGAGGTCCACTTCAGGCGCGCCGCCTTGCCCATCATCGAAGCCACGTCGAACTCGACGAGACCCGAGGAGCCGGCCGGGCAGTCACGGCCACCGAAGGACACGTGTGAGCTGTCCACTGTGTCCCGCCACGCAGGCTGGTTGTTCCACGTGATGCCGCCGGGAAGGGTCGCGCCGATGTCCCTGACCAGAACCTCGCCCGACTTGCACGACCAGGAGCCGCTGTACTCCTGCTTGATCCGCAGCTTCGCCTCGACGATCTGCTTGCCACGGAATTTCGCTGTCGGGATGCGGAAGTACGAATTCGCCTGGACTTCTCCACCGCGTTGGGTGTCGTTGGCCCGGCCGACTCGCGCGTAGTCGGACAGGGTGCCGCCGTTGGCGTACACGGTGCTCTCGGAGCCCGGAATGGCGGTGTGCTTGTACGCGAGAGCCCAGGCGTTCTCGAACGAGTCGTCCCAGACGGGATCGATCACGACCGGGAAGACCGTGCCCGGGTCCGTGAGCATCTTCTGATCGGGGGCGAGGGTGAGGGCGCCGGCCGTCAGCCGTACCCCCAGCGCGGACTGGCGGGCGCCGTCTGCGGCGCCCTTGAGCGCTTGGGCGAGGGGAAGGGTGGTCCGCTTCCCGGCCGACGCGGCGGTCCCCGGCGCGGCCGACTCGGACGAGTCCCACATCACCGGCCTGGGCGCCGTGAACGTCGCCGTTCCGTTCGGATTGACCGCCTCGATGCCGCCGTCCGGACGGGACTTGAGCTGCAACCCCTTGGTCCGGACACCAAAGGTGACGGCCGAGAGGGCGGAACTGCGGGCTGCCTGCGCGTTCTTGACCACGAGCGCGTGGCTGAACGAGCTGCCTGCGGCCGTCACCGTCAGATCGACGCCGGGCATCACGTTCGGATAAGTCGCGGTCGATCCGGTGATGTTGGGGCGGGGGAGCTTGTCGTGCCACGACAGCGACAGCTCACGCCCACCGCGCCGCAGCGTCGCAAAGACGGTGTCGCCGCCTCCCGAGAACGACATGCTGGACGTGCTGGCACGAGGCGCCACCCGGCCGTCCCCGCGCCGTTCAAGCGCTGGGTCGACGGGCACGAGCCTGCCGTTCCTGCGGACGCGGACCGGGACGATCGACTGCTCGAGCGTGAGCGTGCCGTCGGGGTTGGCGAAGACCGCGTCGCTCTCCGTGCGGCGCGAGAGGATCTCCACGGGCTTGCCCGACTTCTTGGCGGCGGCTCCCGCCTTTGCGCTCTCACTTTCCTGGTCCGATGAAAGATCCTTTGAGGCGGTCGCGGAACCGGCCTTTTCGTGAGTCCCGGAAGCCGCCGCCGGAAGTGCGCTCAACAGGCCCGCCGACATGGTCGATGCGACCAGAACGGCAATGTTTCCAGAGATTGTGAGTCTTGGAATTCTCATTGCCCTTCCCCCCTTTTTTCGTATTTCTTGATCTGACTCATTCATTCCCCTCCTCGTTTGCTGAGCGAACGCTCAGTGGGTTGCTCGGAAGGTGTCCTGGCCTCCGCTGACCCCCTGGGAGCGCGCATGCTCGGCGCCCTTTGTAGCAGGTCAAGCCGTCAGTGGGGTGTCCAGGTGGTACTTCCGGTTTGATCGTCTGTGCGCACTTTATGGCTGCTTGACGCTGTGCTGCATTACACGCGGAAAGGTGTTCCCTGAGCGGTCGTCAGGTGCTAGCTTTCCCGGCTAGTTGTGTCCAGAAGGGTTTCAGGGGTGGGGTTTAGGCGTGCAAGTCAGTGCTGGCCGAAAATTGATGTACGGAGGCGGAAAATCGCCCAGGGGGTGGATTCTCCCCCTCGCGACGGCGCTTCTGTTGTCCGGTCTACCGGCTCTTCCCGCAGCTTCGGCCGCAGCGGCAAAGGGCTCGCTGCCCGGGTTGCAGAAGGTGGCCGAGGTTCGTGGGGAGCGGCACGAGGTACCGGCCGGTTCGGCCCGCAAGCCGCAGCCCGTGACCTGGAAGGGGCAGTCGGCCGCCGCTTGGCCGAAGGCCGGCTCGGCAACGGTTGAACTCCCTGCGGGGACGCTCGCACGGGCCGCGGCCAAGGACTCCCGGTCCGCCTCCGCGGTGGCGTCCGACGGCCGGAAGGTGCGGGCCGGAACCCTTCCCGTCGCGCTCAATCGCAAGGCGGGCGGCGCACGTACGTCGAAGGCCGCAGCGGTCACCGGCGCCGACTCCGCAGTGACCGCGAAGGTCGACCTCAAGGAACGCAAGGCCGCCTCGAAGGCCGGGGTCAACGGCCTGCTCCTCGGCATCGGGCGCACCGACCGCTCCGCCGGCGTCGCGCCGCTGAGCGTCGAACTCGACTACAGAGCCTTCCGTGACACCTACGGCGCCAACTGGGGGCCGCGACTGCGGTTCTCCGCACTGCCGGCCTGCGCGCTGACGACTCCGGGCAAGCCCGAATGCCGCCTCCGCACGCCTGTGGAGACACGCAACAACAGCGTCGGCGGAACGCTCACGGCGACCGTCGACGTCCCGGCGGCTGCCAAGACCGCCTCCGCCGCCTCGGCGCCGGTGGTGCTCGCGGCCGAAGCCGGGGCCGAGGGGCCGAACGGAAACTTCCGCGCCACGTCGCTGAGCCCGACCGGCAGCTGGACCGGTGGCGGCTCCGCCGGCGAGTTCAGCTGGTCGTACCCGATGGACGTGCCGGGATCCCTCGGCGGTCCGGCGCCTTCGCTGGGTCTGACGTACTCGTCCGCGAGCGTCGACGGACGGACCGTCGCCACCTCGCAGCAGTCGTCCTGGGTGGGTGACGGCTGGGAGCTCGGTGCGGCCTCCAACTTCGTCGAGCGCACCTTCGTGCCCTGTGCGGAGGACCGCAAGAAGACCGGGTACAACAACCCCAAGAACCCGACCGGCGACCTCTGTGAAGGCCCGCCGACCGTGACGCTGTCCCTCAACGGCTCGTCCACCCAGCTCGTCCTCGAGGGCGGGGACAAGGCCGGCAACAAGTGGCGCCAGGCCTCGGACGACGGCAGCAAGGTCGAGTTCATCAGCGTCCCCGTCGACTCCGCCAAGCCCAACGGCGAGAAGAAGGACTACTGGCGGATCACCAACCGCCAAGGCGTGAAGTACTACTTCGGCATCAACCGACTCGGGGGCTGGGCCGAGGGCAAGGACGAGACCAACTCGGTCTGGCGGGTGCCGGTCTACGGCAACCACCCTGGCGAGGCCTGCCACGAGGCGGCGTACGCGGACTCGGTGTGCGACCAGACCTGGCGCTGGAACCTCGACGCCGTCGTCGACCCGCGCGGCAACGTGATGACGTACTGGTACGAGAAGGAAACCAACTTCTACGGCTCCAACGTCACCGAACTCGGCAAGTCCACCGCCCGCCAGTACGACCGCGGCGGCTGGCTCAAGCGCATCGACTACGGTCAGCGCACGAGCAACTACTTCGCCCCCGGCGCGTCCCGCATCACCTTCACCGTCGCGGAACGCTGCCTGGAGCCGACGGCCACCAGCACGGACTGCGACCCGGCGAAGCTGAAGTCGACATCATCCGACACCGTCACGAAGCGGTGGCCCGATGTACCGGCCGACCAGCTCTGCGAATCAGGCATCGAGTGCACCAAGCGCTTCTCCCCGACCTTCTTCACCCGCAAGCGCCTCACCGCGGTCAACACGCACGTCCTGGTCGGCGGCGCCTACAAGCCGGTGGACACGTGGACGCTCGGGCAGGACTTCCGCGCGACGGGTGACGGCTCGGTGGCGGGGGAGTACCCCCTCTGGCTCGCCGAGATCCGCCACACCGGCAAGAACGGGGCGCCGCTGTCCCTGCCTCCGGTCACCTTCAGGAACATCCAGCTGCCCAACCGCGTGGACAACGACACCGACGGTGATCCGCCCTTCCTGCGGCACCGGATCAGTGTCATCGAGGCGGAGTCGGGCGCGCAGACCACCGTGCAGTACGCACCCACCGAGTGCTCCAGCAAGACGCCGGTCAAACTGCCGACGGACCTCGACGACAACCACCTGCGCTGCTATCCGGTCATCGAGGAGACGGCCGACCCCAGCGACCCGACCGGCATGAAGAAGGTCTACTCGAAGGACTGGTTCCACAAGCACCGAGTGGACTCCATCCGCGAGGCGGACAAGAACGCCACGTCGAGTCAGGCCAAGGTCACCACGTTCGAGTACGACGAGGCCGGCCCGGCCTGGGCCTACGACGACGAGACCGAGAACGTCAGCGACGCCGTGCGGACCTGGTCCCAGTACCGCGGCTACGCGAAGGTCCGCACCCTCGTGGGTGACGTCGTCGGCAAGCGCACCCTCGTCGAGAACCGCTACTACCGCGGCCTGGACGGGGACAAGCGACAGAGCGGCACCGAAGGCCTGGCGGCCGAGGTGGTCGACTCCGAGGGAGGGAAGGTGCCGGACCGCGAGCAGTTCGCGGGCATGGTGCGCGAGACCCTCTACTACAACGGCGAGGCGGGGCCGCTGGCATCGGCGACCCTGTCGACGCCCTGGATCGACGGCCCGACAGCCACCCGGTCTCGTGACGGCGCCTCGCCGCTGGAAGCCTGGAGGCAGGGCCCGAAGAGCGTGGCCTCGCGCACGGTCCTCTCCGGCAACCGCGGGCAGCGCCGCACGCAGGTCGACCACGAGTACGACGCGGCGACCGGCCTGCTGACCAAGACCTCCGACCGTGGCGACACGGCCAAGACCGGCGACGAGTCGTGTACGCAGTACACGTACCACGTCGACGCGGCCAAGTACCTCTACCTGCAGAAGCGGGTGGAGACGCTGACGAAGGCGTGTGACGCGACCGGCATCGTCCGGCCCGCGGACGTGGCCTCCGACGTGGTCGTCGACTTCGACGCGGTCGGCAACGTCACGAAGGCCCAGTCGCTCTCCGGCTACGCCGACGGCGCGCCGCAGTACCAGCTGACCGGCACCACGACGTTCGACGCGTACGGCCGTCCGACGTCGGTGACCGACGTCTCGGGCAACGTCACCAAGACCGAGTACGCGCCTGCCACGGGCGAGGTCGCGACGAAGATCACCACGACCAACCCCCTCGGGCACAAGAGTTCCATGGAGCTCGACCCCGGACGGGGTCTGGCCCTCGCGCAGGTCGACGCGAACGGCCGCCGTCAGGTGATGCAGTACGACTCCCTCGGCCGCCTGACCAAGGCCTGGTCTCCCGACAGGGATCCCGCGACGCAGATCCCCGACGGTGAGTACAGCTACACGGTCACTCCGGACGCGCCGGTCGTCATCACCACGAAGCGTCTGCTGGAGAACGGCAAGTACCGCGTCACGTACGACATCTACGACGCGATGATGCGCCTCCGCCAGAACCAGGAGGAGGCGATCGACAACGGCCGGATCATCACCGACACGTTCTACGACGCCTCCGGCCAGATCTGGAAGGAGAACGGCGCCTACCACAACGCCGTCGCTCCGGAACCCAAGCTCTTCGCCCCGATGGACAAGGACGTGCCGTCCTCGACGGTCACGGAGTACGACGGCCTCGGCCGTCCGGTGACGACGAAGGCGCGGACCAAGGGCGAGACCACCTGGGAGACCAAGCGCTACTACGGCGGCGACTGGGTGGGCGTGATCCCGCCCGAGGGCGAGACGGTCACATCGTCACTGATCGACGCGAAGGGCCGCAAGACCCAGCTGCGCCAGTACCAGGGCCGGACGCTGTCCGGTGCGTACGACAAGACCGACTACAAGTACACCGCGAAGGGGCAGCTGGAGTCGGTCACCGACAACGCCGGCAACACCTGGTCGTACAAATACGACATCCGTGGCCGCATGTACGAGTCGACGGACCCGGACAAGGGCACGTCGAAGACCACCTTCGACGTGATGGACCGTCCCGCGACCGTCACGGACGGCCGAGGCAAGACGATCGCCCTCGGGTACGACGTGCTGGGACGGGTCACGGGCACCTACTCGGGCTCGCTCCAGGGGACCAAGCTCACGGAGCAGACGTACGACACACTGCCCGGCGGTCTCGGCATCCCGGTGGCGTCGACCCGCTTCGACAACGGAGCCGCGTACCGCCAGGAGATCACGGCCTTCGACCAGGAGTACCGTCCGCTCGAATCCAAGATCACCATCCCGGCGGCCGAGGGAAAGCTGGCCGGCGAGTACGTCTACAAGAACTCGTACACCGAGACGGTCGGCCTGCCCGGCACGATGACCTTCCCGGCGGCCGGCGGCCTGGCCTCCGAGCGCGTCACCTTCGGCCACCACGGGCTCGATGGACTCACCACGATGAACGTGGGCCTGACCCACTTCGTCACCGACCTCGACTTCACCCCCATGGGCGATGTCGTGCGCACCAGGGTGGGCCCGCTCGGCAAGCAGCTCATCAGCAGCTACACGTTCGACGAGCAGACGCGCCGGCACAAGACGGCCACCCACGACCAGGAGGTCGGTACCACCGACTACCGCCGCATCGGGGAGACGTCCACGTCCTACGACGCCGCTGGCAACATCACGAGCATCACGGACACCGAGGGCCCGAACCCGACCGCGGCCACCACGGACACCCAGTGCTTCGCGTACGACTACCTGCGGCGCATGACGGACGCGTGGACGGCCACGGACAACTGCGCCGTACGGCCCACGTCCGCCGCACGGTCGATGGTCGGCGGCCCGGACGCCTACTGGTCCGAGTACACGCTGGATTCCTCGGGCAACCGGACCCGCGAGGTCAAGCACGACCCGTCCGGTGACGAGTCCAAGAACGTCACGCGCACGTACACGTACGCCGTCGGCCTGCCCACCAAGAGCCGCCTGGCGACGGTGGACACGACCGGCCCGTCCGGGTCGCGCACGGAGAGCTACCAGTACGACCCCGCGGGCAACACGGAGAAGCGCACCATCCAGGGCAGCACGCAGTCGCTGGTCTGGGACACCGAGGGCCACCTGGACAAGGTCACCGAGGGGACGAAGACCACCGAGTTCGTCTACGACGCGAGCGGCAACCGTCTGATCAGGCGTGACCCGACGGGCACGACGCTGTACCTGCCCGGCACCGAGGTCCGTATGGACAAGGCCGGGAACATCGTCAAGGGCACGCGCTACTACTCCCACCCGGCCGGCCCGGCGATGGTCCGCACGGTGGAGGGCGGCAAGACCACGACGTCCTTCCTCCTCGGCGACCACAACGGCACGGCGACGACCTCGGTCGACTCCGCCACGCAGGCGGTCACGCGCCGCAAGTTCACGCCGTTCGGCGAAGAGCGCGGCGCCCAGCCGACGATGTGGCCGGGCGAGCGCGAGTTCATCGGCGGCACCAAGGATGAGTCCACGGGCCTGGTCCACATCGGGGCACGCGAGTACGACCCGGCTCTGGGCCGCTTTATCTCGGTCGACCCCGAGATGGACATCGCGGACTCCGAGACGATGAACCCGTACTCGTACGCCCGCCACAGCCCGGTCACGTTCAGCGACCCGACGGGGCGCCGGATGTGCGAGGAAAGCGGCCCCGGCAGCATGTGCAAGGGTGTCGGCCCGGCCACGGGTGGCGGAGGCGGAGGCGGCTCCGGCACCACCAGCGGAGGCAGCGGTTCCACCGCACCCCCGCCGGCCCCGGCCCAGCCGACGCCGTCGGTCAGCGCGGCGGACGTCGCGGCGGCCAAGAAGCTGAAGCAGCAGTCCAAGATGGACGTCATCATCCAGATCAGCAAGGAGGTCCTGAAGGACGTCAGCGGTTGGAACGACATCGCGGACTGCGTGGGAGGCAGCAAGTCGGCCTGCGCCATGATCGCGATCGACGCCGCCCTGTCGTGGGGAGGCAAGGCGGTCAAGGTCGCCAAGGGCCTGTGGAAGGCCTACAAGCTCTACGACAAATGGAAGAGTGCGGTTGCCTGGGCCACCAAGGTCCTGAAGCGAGCCGATGACGACGCTGCGGCGATGGCCAGGTACACGGAGGAACTGGCCGAGTACCGCAAGCAGGCCGACGCGGCGAAAGCCGCGGCCGCAAAGGCGGACGAAACGGCCACAACGGCCGCCCAGAAGGCCGACAGCGGAGGCGGCGGGGGCGGTGGCAACGCGGACAGCAGCGCCGGAGCCACCTGTCGCCCGGGCAACAGCTTCGTTCCGGGCACCAAGGTCCTCATGGCCGACGGCTCCACCAAGGCCATCGAAGACCTGAAGCCCGGCGACGAGGTGGCGGCGAAGGAACCGGAGACCGGAAAGGCCGGATCGAAGAAGGTCGCGGCCACGATCATCGGCAAGGGCGCCAAGAACCTGGTCCGCATCACGCTCGACCTGGACGGCGACAAGGGCACCAAGACATCGACGGTCACGGCGACCGACGGCCACCCCTTCTGGGTCCCGGAACTTCGCAAGTGGCTCAAGGCCACGGACCTGACCCCTGGAGACTGGCTCGAAACGGGCGCAGGCACCCGCATCCAGATCACGGCGGTAACCCGCTGGACCCAGCGTTCCACGGTCCACAACCTCACCGTCACGGACATCCACACGTACTTTGTGCTCGCAGGCGCCACCCCGATCCTCGTTCACAACTGTGGTGGTACTGCCACCGTTTCCTATGACCCAGATATGGGGTCCACTGGACACGCAATAATTCGTATCGACATGGCCGACGGTCGATCGCAGATCACTGAGCAGGTAATTAATGGAATCCCTGCCAGGCAGGGCCAGTACAACGGGCTTCCGACCACGGGTGCGCACGCGTTCCCGGAAGACCTCGGCCCTAACACGAGGAGTCTCACCTTCGACTTGCCGGACGCAGAATCTGCCTACGCGGCTCAGGGGAGGACCATTGATGCGGACCTCGGCGCGTACGATGGAATGGACAATAGTTGTGTGACCTATTGTGTTGACATCCTGCGAGCTGGTGGGGTCAACCTCCCGGAAGGGCGTCGAGGGATGGCCGTGCTACGAGGAAGGATGAACAGAGGGTGAGTCAAGCAGGTGGGCCGTCCGAGTATGTCAAGGTCTTGGCCGAGATCGTCGCCAGCCCGAGAGTTGGCGGATTGCATCTTCGTCGAGTGGGTGAACTTCTCGTCGCGCGCGAAGAGTTGAATGAACGGTTCCTGGATGCCGGTAGGCGTAAATTCTCGGATGTCGAGTTCGATGACATCGTGATCAAGTCGTCAGATCTTGATGACGAATATGTTCGAGTGTGGCGGGCCTGTGAAGAGGCGACTCGCGAATGGCGCCACGCTGAAGGTCTGCCAGCATTGGCCCTTGCGTTGAAGCGAGCCGCCGATTTCTATCGTGGGGTTGCAGCCTCTGCCTGACGCTGAACAGAAAAGGAAAGCGAGCGGCCCCATCGGGTCTACTTCGGTGGGGCCGCTCGCGTGTGCTGTGGGCGCCTGGCGGCTGAGCGTTCGCGTCACCGATGACCGGCACGTCCCCCTGACCGGGGCAGGGGGACGTGCTCGCCGCGAAGCGCGTCGGCGTCGGCAGGAGGTCGTGTAGCGGGTGTCCGTCCAGCCTGAACCATGTCCACTGGACACGGTGGGTGGCCGGCGTGCGAGCATGGCCCGGACATGACGAAATCGCCCTCGCCGGTTCGCGCGATACGGGCCGCGGTGTTCGCGGCGATGTGCGTGGCATTGGCTGCTGTGGGGCATTCGTCCATGTCTGACGGGGAGATACCGTTCGGGGTGCTTCTGGGGGCTTCTGCGGGTGTCGCGGGGCTGGCCTGGGCCGGTGCCCGGTGCCGGCGCGGCGGGTTCGCCATCGGCGCCTCGCTGCTGGCCGTCCAGGGCGCCCTGCACCTGCTCTTCGTCCGTACCGAGCGCCCCCATCCCGCCGCCCACCTGCACCACCACATGGACATGGACATGGGTGCGTCCGCCATGGGCGCGGGGACGGACATGGGTGCCGGCGGGGCCGCCATGGCCGGCATGGGTGCGCACAGCGGCATCGGCATGGTCGCCGCGCACGCGCTCGCCGGGCTGCTCTGCGCCGCCTGGCTGGCCCGCGGCGAGGCGGCGCTGTACCGCCTCCTCCGGGTCGTGGCCCTGCTGGCCGCCGCACCGGTCCGCCGCGCCCTGGCCCTCGTACGCGCCCACGCGCCCGAGCCGCCCGCGCGCCGCCCCCGCCCCCCGCACCACCGCCCGCGCCGTCTGCGCGGGGCGGTGCACGCCCACGCCCTGGTCCGGCGCGGGCCGCCCGTCTTCCGAGCACCGAGCACCACGGCCCCCGGCCGTCCTGCCTGCGCCTGACGAAGACGGCGTATCCGGCGTGATGGCGTGACCTGGGGCCGGTTCCCCATGTCTTCGCCAACACCTAGGACCATCATGGCCATTGACGATCCCGTGCAGCCCCGCGCCGACGCCCCGGAAGTACCGGAAGCCCCGGCCGTCGACGAGACCACCACCACCTGGCGCGCCCTGCGCCCCCTCGTCCGCCGCCTGCACTTCTACGCGGGCGTGCTCATCGCCCCCGTGCTCTTCCTCGCCGCGCTCACCGGCACGCTGTACGCCCTCTCGTACCCGGCCGAGAAGCTCATGTACTCCCACGAGCTCACCGTCCCCGTCGGCGACACGGCCCAGCCGCTGAGCCGGCAGGTCGCCGCCGCCAAGGCCGCGCACCCCGACGGCGAGGTGACCGCCGTCTGGCCGGCCCCCGAGGACGACGCCACCACCCGCGTCCTGATGGACAGCCCCTCGGTCGCCGAGGACCGCACCCTCACCGTCTTCGTCGACCCGTACACCGCGCAGGTCCGCGGCACGCTGGAGACGTCGGGCGACGCGCTCCCGCTGCGCGCCTGGCTCTCCTCCTTCCACGCGAACCTCCAGCTCGGCGAGACCGGCCGGATCTACAGCGAGCTGGCCGCCTCCTGGATGTGGGTCGTCGCGCTCGGCGGCCTCGCGCTCTGGGTCGGCCGCCGCCGCGCGGCGCGCAAGGCCCTGCCCCTGACCCGGCCCAACCGCAAGGCCACCGGCCGCCGCCGCACCCTCTCCTGGCACGGCTCGGTCGGCCTGTGGGCCGTCACCGGTCTGGTGGTCCTCTCCGCGACCGGCCTGACCTGGTCGACGTACGCGGGAGCCAACATCGACGAGCTGCAGACGAAGCTCGGCGGCTCCACGCCCAGCGTGAGCGCCACCCTCGACGGCGGTGCGGCGGCCGGCGGCGAGCACGCCGGCCACCACATGGGCGGCGCCACCGCGCCGAAGCCCGGCGGTCCGGACGTCGGCATCGACAAGGTGGTCGAGGCGGCCCGCGCCCAGGGCGTGGACAGCACCCTCCAGATCACGCTGCCCGCCGAGGGCAACGGCTACGTGGTCAAGGAGCGCGACAAGCAGTTCCCGACCCACCTCGACTCGGTGGCCGTCGACCCGGCCGACGGCAGGGTCATGGACACGCTGCGGTTCGCGGACTACCCGCTGCTGGCCAAGCTCACCCGGTGGGGCATCGACGTCCACATGGGCATGCTCTTCGGCCTGGTGAACCAGCTCGCGCTGGCCGCCCTCGGCGTCTCCCTGATGTTCCTGGCCTTCTGGGGCTACCGGATGTGGTGGCTGCGCCGCCCGACGAAGGACCGGGCGCTGAGCTTCGGCCGGCCGGTCGCGCGCGGGACCTGGCGCAAGGTGCCGCTGCCGGTGCTGCTGCCGCTCGCGGCCGTCACCGCGGTGGTGGGCTGGTTCGTCCCGCTGCTCGGGATCAGCCTGGTGGCCTTCCTGGTGCTCGACGTGGTGCTGGGCCGGGTCGCGGCGACCCGGGCCGGCGCGTAGCCACGGACAGGCGAAGGGTCCCGTAGGACGGGGCCGCATGCGAAGGGGCCCGCACTCCCTCCTCGGAGTGCGGGCCCCTTCCGCATGTCACGGCGCGTACTTGTACCCCACGCGCCGGACCGTTTGGATGGCCCCGCGGTGCGCCGCGCCCAGCTTGCGGCGGAGGCGGGCGATGTGGACGTCGACTGTACGGCCGTCGCCGACGTGGCCGTAGCCCCACACGGTGGTGACCAGCTGGTCGCGGCTGTGCACCCGGTGCGGGTTGGCGACCAGGTGGGCGAGCAGCTCGAACTCCAGGTACGTCAGGTCGAGTTCCTCGCCGTCGACCTCGGCCGTGCGCTGGGCCGTGTCGATCCGCACGAGGTCGTCCCCGGTGACGGTGGACTGGGCGGCGGCGGGTGCGGCCGGCACCGGGACGGCGGCGAAGGCCGGCTGGTGGGCGGACGCGAGGCGGGCGGCCGACGGATGGACGGCCGACGGATGGACGGCCGACGGGTGGACGGCCTGCGGGGAGACCGGATGGGAGCCGAACGGGACCGGCTGCTGCTGGTCCGCGGGTACGAGGACCAGGTAGCCGACCATCGGCGGCTGGCCCGGCAGGGCGGGCACGGTGTGCTGCGGCGCGGGCAGCCAGGTGGCGCCCGGCGGCAGCAGGTCGACCACGCGCGCCACCTCGTCACGGTCGACGGCGCGCAGCCGGTGCCGGCTGGGAGGGAAGGGAAGGGTGGCGGTGGCGGTCGCAGCGGAGGTGGCAGCGGACGGGAAGGAACGGGTGCTGGTCATGAGTGGTCAGCTCTTTCACGCGGAGAGTCGTCGGCAGGAGACGTGCGTCGTACCGCGCAGACCGAAGGCCTGTTGGAAAAGGCTTTAGAGGGCCGGCGCGTTCATCGCGCGGCAACACACCCGGTCGAAGTCGTGATGCTGACGGGAGGGCCAGAACGGCTCGAGGTCGCTGCGACCTGTCGAGGTGTGTGAGTGGCTGGCCATGGGCTCATTGAAGCAGATGCAACGCTCCCGTCGTAGTCCCGTCTCACCTGGTAGATCCGGAAGTTCAAATTCCGCCCGGTGCGGGTTCCCGGAACGCACGGAGGAGCGCCCGCCGTCGGCGCGGCGGGCGCTCCTTCACGTCACTTCAGGCCCTGCTGAGACGCTCGTCTCAGACCAGGCTCTCCTTCTCCAGGCCCGAGCAGCAGGTGTCCACGATCAGGCGGGTCACCACGTACGGGTCCACGTTCGCGTTGGGACGGCGGTCCTCGATGTAGCCCTTGCCGTCCTTCTCCACCTGCCACGGGATGCGGACCGAGGCGCCGCGGTCCGAGACGCCGTAGCTGAACTCGTTCCACGGGGCGGTCTCGTGCAGACCGGTCAGGCGCTCGTCGATGCCCGCGCCGTAGTTCTTGACGTGGTCCAGCGGCTTCGAGCCCTCGCCCAGCGCCTCGCACGCCGCGATGATCGCGCGGTAGTCCTCGCGCATCGCCTTCGTGGAGAAGTTGGTGTGCGCGCCCGCGCCGTTCCAGTCGCCCTTCACCGGCTTCGGGTTCAGCGTCGCCGAGACGTTGAACTCCTCGGCCGTGCGGTACAGCAGCCAGCGCGCGACCCACAGCTGGTCGGAGACCTCCAGCGGGCCGACCGGGCCCACCTGGAACTCCCACTGGCCGGGCATGACCTCGGCGTTGATGCCGGAGATGGCCAGGCCCGCGGTGAGGCAGTGGTCCAGGTGCTTCTCGACGATCTCGCGGCCGAAGATCTCGTCCGAGCCGACACCGCAGTAGTAGCCGCCCTGCGCGGCGGGGAAGCCGCCGACCGGGAAGCCGAGCGGGCGGTCGCCGTCGAAGAAGGTG
Organism: Streptomyces sp. NPDC101118; assembly: GCF_044759445.1. Taxonomy (NCBI): domain Bacteria; kingdom Bacillati; phylum Actinomycetota; class Actinomycetes; order Kitasatosporales; family Streptomycetaceae; genus Streptomyces; species Streptomyces sp. NPDC101118. The sequence continues at coordinate 195,882 of NZ_JBIVZG010000003.1, forward strand.
TACTCCTGCTCGATGCCGAAGATCGACTCCTGCGCGGCGAACTTCTCCGCGACCGGGCGCAGCAGCGCACGCGTGTTGGACTCGTGCGGGGTCATGTCGATGTTCAGGACCTCGCAGAGCACCAGCACGTTGTTGCCGCCGCGGATCGGGTCCGGGCAGGTGAACACCGGCTGGAGCACGCGGTCGGACGCGTGGCCCTCGGCCTGGTTGGTGCTGGAGCCGTCGAAGCCCCAGATGGGCAGCTCGCCGCCGGGCTCGCCGGGGAGGATCTTCGTCTTGGAGCGGAGCTTGGCCGTCGGCTCGGTGCCGTCGATCCAGATGTACTCGGCCTTGTACGTCACGGGCCCTCATCCTTCGGCTGGCGGTGCTGCGGGTTGCGCGCTGCGCGGCGCTGCGCACGCTGCGGTGATGACCGCAGCGTGCCAAGGCGCGATTTCCCGGCCGTTGCCCATGTGTGAACCCCGTGTTACCGGGGTTTCAGGGCGCCGGCCGGTGTCCCGCCAGGTTTGCGGCAGACTGTGCGCGTGACCATTTCGTACGATTTGAACTCGGGCGGCAGACCGCCCCGCGTCGGACTGCTGGGTACGGGCCCCTGGGCGGCCCGTACCCACGCCCCCGCCCTCGCCGCGCACGCCGGATCCGAGTTCGCGGGCGTGTGGGGCCGCCGCCCCGAAGCCGCGGCCGAGCTGGCCCGTACCCACGACGTGAAGGTGTACGACTCGCCGGACGCGCTGTTCGCGGACTGTGACGCCGTCGCCTTCGCGCTGCCGCCGGACGTGCAGGCCCCGCTGGCCGTCCGGGCCGCCGCCGCGGGCTGTCACCTGCTCCTCGACAAGCCCGTCGCCACCGGCGTCGCGGCCGCCCGCGAACTCCACGAGGCCACCGTCCGGCACGGGGTCGCCGGCGTCGTCTTCCTGACCCTCCGGTTCGCCGAGCCCACCGCGGGCTGGGTGGCCGAGCAGGCCGCGCTCGACGGCTGGTTCACCGCCCGCGCCCACTGGTTCGGCGCCGTGTTCCCGCCCGACGGCACCCGGAGCCCGTACGCCGCCTCGCCGTGGAGGCAGGAGAAGGGGGGCCTCTGGGACGTCGGCCCGCACGCCCTCTCCGTCCTGATCCCGGTGCTCGGCGAGGTCACCTCCCTGTCCGCCGCCCGGGGCCCCGCCGACCTGGTGCACCTGGTGCTCCGGCACGCCTCGGGCGCCTCCAGTACCGCCGCGCTCACCCTCAGCGCCCCCAGGGAGGCGTCCGGCGTGGGCGTCGAGCTGCGCGGCACCCCGGGCATCGCCTCGCTGCCGGACTGGAGCGACGTACCCGGCGCGTACGGGCGGGCCCTCGACGCCCTCCTGGAGTCCGCCCGCACCGGTGTGCCCCACCCGTGCGACACCGGCTTCGGGCTGCGGCTGACGGAACTGCTGGCGGAGGCGGACGCACAGCTGGCGGCGGCGGAGTAGCGACCGCGGCGGCCGAGCGGCACCCCGCCGCGGTGCCGGGCGGCGACCGGCGCCCGCACCGCGGCCGAGAGCTACTTGATGAGGGCGTTGGCCACCACGATGGCCAGCCCGATCGCGGCGTCCGCGACCCCGATGACCAGCGCGGACGCCAGCCGGTAGCCGGTGCGCAGCGCGGCGAAGGCGCCCCAGGCGAACAGCAGGCCGGTGTTCAGGCCGAGCCCGGTCGCGGTGGTGGGCGCCGGGTCCCAGTCCCAGAACCCGGCCAGGCAGAGCAGCAGCACGGTCGGCAGCGCGGCCACGACCATCGGCCACTCGTCGAGCAGGGCCTGGCCGAGCTGCCGCCAGCGGCGGCCCCCGGGCACGCCGGGGTGCTCGGCCGCGTGCGAGGACATGTGGTGGGCGTACCCGTGCACCAGGCCGGCCGCGGCCACCGTCACCAGCACCCAGGCCGCGTCGTAGAAGGGGGTGTACGGGGCGCCCGCGGCCTCGTTCTGGAGTGCCGCGAGCAGCGCGCTGGCCAGGATCGTCCCGTACACGCCCCCGAAGGCCCACGCGGTGCCGCGGTGACCGCCGTGCCCGCCGTGCCCGCGGTGGCCGCCGCGCACGGAGGTACCGGAGGCACCGGAGGCACCGGAGGGACCGGGCGGACCGGGGCGAACCGACGGACCCGGCGGGCCGGAGTGCCCGCGGTCACCTGAGTCGCCGCCCGGGCCGGTGCCGGGGGTCTGGTACTCGTCCACGTCGTTCCTTCCGCTGCCACCCCCCGGTCGCGGCAAACGTACGCAAACCGGGATGAGGCGGGCGTCAAGACACGCGCCGGGCCAGCGCCTCCTCCACCGCCTCCGGGGTGCGCGCGACCAGCGCCGTACCGTCGTCCGCGGTGATGATCGGACGCTGGATCAGCTTCGGGTGGGCGGCGAGCGCGGCGATCCACCGCTCGCGGCCGGCCCCGTCGCGGTCCCACTCCTTCAGGCCCAGCTCCTTCGCGACGGCCTCGCCGGTGCGCGTGATGTCCCACGGCTCCAGACCGAGCCGGTCCAGCACGGCCCGGATCTCGTCCTCGGTCGGCACCTCCTCCAGGTAGCGGCGCACGGTGTACTCGGCGCCCTCGGCGTCCAGCTGGGTGAGGGCGCTGCGGCACTTGGAACAGGCGGGGTTGATCCAGATCTCCATGCCGGAAACGGTACCTCCGAGAGGCACTGAAGTGGGCTCCGACCAGGGGCGATTGTCAGTGCCCGGCAGTAAAATCGAAGCAGAAGAGAGATGGTCAGACACCCGTCCTGGGGGAGGATGCCGATGGCGACCACCACGTTCGTTCCCGTCAAGAAGAAGGCCTTGCCCGCCGGTCTGCCGCGCGAGTGGTACGAGAACCACAACCGCCGCCTGAAGGCCATGCGGCTGGCCATATCCCTGCTCGACTCGGGCACGTACGACCCCAAGCGCGCCACCAACCGCAAGATCCGCACCATGGCCGCGCGCACGGGCATCCACCGCCCGTCCAACACCACCTGCCGCCTGGTGCGCTCCCTTATGCCGCCGCAGTAGTCCCGACCGCACGTGCGCCAATGCCCCCGGGGAAGGAAATCCGTCTCCGGGGGCATCCCTTTGCCCTGCCGGGGAGTCTGACCCGGCGAAACGCACACCTGTACGTGAACCCTGGGGGATTTCACATGCGCCTTCGCACCGTCAGTGCGACAGCCCTCTGCACGGCCACCGTCCTCGCCGCCGTCGGCCTGGTCCCGGCCGGCGCCGCGCCCGCGACGGCTCCCGCCGCCACCGCGGCGGCAGCCGCGCCGAAGGGGCCGGACTTCAACGGTGACGGCTACGCCGACCTCGCCATCGCCGCGTACACCGCCACCGCGGGCGGGGTCGCCCGCGCCGGCGCCGTCGCCGTGACGTACGGCTCCGTGGCCGGAATCGGCAAGGACAAGGCGTCGGTCATCACGGCCGCGAGCGAGGGCGTCCCGGGCGACCCGGTCGGCAACGACAAGTGGGGGAGGATCCAGGGCCACGGCGACCTCGACCACGACGGGTACGACGACCTGGTCGTCAGCTCGCAGAGCCTGGCGAACTCCGACCGGGCCGTCATCCTGTGGGGAGCGGCGAATGGCCTGACCGGCGGCACGGAGCTGGACCTCGGCAGGCCCTCCGACACCGTCCCCGTGCTCCGCAGCATCCGCATCGCGGACGTCGACGGCGACGGCAGGGACGACATCATCGGCAGTGCCTACCTGGGCGTTGACCCCACGAAGCGGACGTGGGGCTTCGGCACGCTCAGGGGGCCCTTCACCCGCGACGGCAAGGCGGCCGGGGTCCGGTACCGCGAGACCTCGGTCACGGACAAGCTGGCCAACCTGGACGCGCTGGCGGACATGACCGGCGACGGCCTTCCGGACATCCTGACCGTCGCCACCCTTCCGACGGGGAAGCGCGTCTACCGCGTGTACAAGAACACCGGCACCGGCTTCACCCTCACCCCCGGCATGCAGGAGCTGCCGACCAAGCCGGGGTTCGTGGTCCCCACCGCCGCCGGAGACTTCAACGGCGACGGATACGCGGACGTGGCGGGCGCCCCCACGTGGTCGTACACGAACCCGTACGGCCAGGTCTACATCGCGTACGGCGGCCCCGCGGGTCTGAGCACCACCCTGAAGCCCAGCGTCATCAACGAGGACACCCCCGGCGTTCCCGGTTCCCGGGACCACGTGGACCGCTGGGGCGAAGCGCTGGCGGCCGGTGACATCAACAAGGACGGGTACGCAGACCTGGTCGTCGGGGCGCCCTGGAAGGACGCCACCGACTCCGCGGGCAACGAGATCCTCCGCCCCGGCTCCGTCACGGTGCTGCGGGGCAGCGCCTCAGGCCTGACCGGCACCGGTGCCAAGACCATCACCCAGTACACCGCGGGCGTCCCCAGCAGCAACGAGCGGCTGGACCACTTCGGCACCGCTGTCAGCGTGGTCGACGGCAACAAGGACGGCTACGGCGAGGTGTACGTGGGCGGCGACGGCGAGGACTCCTTCAAGGGCCGGGTGTGGAAGCTCCCCGGCACCGCATCCGGCGTCACGGGCACGGGGTCGACCTCGTTCAACCTGACGGATCTCGGCGGCCCGGCCGGTGGCGCCTACTTCGGCTCCGGTTTCACCAACTGACCTGTCTCTCCTCAGCCGGGCGCGGAACCGCACCCCCGGCTGAGGAGTTCGGGCCCGTGCGCACCGGTGTCACTGGTCGGCGGGAACGGTGTCCGTGCTGCCGGGGACCAGGCTGTCTGGGTTCAGCCCGTTGCGGTCGTCGTGCCTGCGGTCGTCGTGCCGGTTGTCGTGGCGGCTGTCGCTGTCGTGACGGTTGTCGCTGTCGTGACGGTTGTCGTTACGGTGGTCGTCGTTCCAGCGGTGGTCGTGCCGGACGGCGTCCACGTCGTCCCAGCACCAGCTGGGACGGTGGTCCCAGTCGCGGTTGCAGCACTGCTCCCACCACCAGTCGTCGGTGGTGTTCCAGACCCTGTTGCAGCACTCCCGCCACTGGCGCTCGGTCAGCGGACGGTCGTCGCACCGCCACGTCCCGCCGCCCGTGGCCGACGCGCCGGCCATCGGCATCAGACCAAGGGTCAGGCCTGCGGCACCGGTGACGACTGCTGTGACGATCCTGCGGCGCATCTCCATGCACCTCCGCACATCGATCGGGTATTCGGTTTCGGGGCCCTCCTCCACCGTCCCCCCGCCGCCGGGGCCCTGTCAAAGCGCGACGGCCCCCGGCCACGCTCCGAAGAGCGGGGCCGGGGGCCGTTCCGCGAGCTCAGACCGGGTGTACCGGCGAGTTCTTACAGGTCGAAGTAGAGCTCGAACTCGTCGCGTATCGGGCTGACCTGCAATGAGTGGCGAATGGGCCTCTGACCTGCGGATTTGGTCCCTCGTCATGCCCCGTTGTAGCCCGTCATGATTCGTCATGCTGCGGACTGTCTGCGGACCGCTCAACCGTCACCGTCTGCACTCGCCTTCACGATCCGCCGGATCTGCTGGCGGGTGTAGCCGGTGACCTCGCAGACGTCTTTCTGGGGCACCCCATCAGCATCCGCCTCCCGGATCGCGGCCGCCAACTCCTGCCGCAGGATCTCCGTCCTGACCTCGGCCTCCCTGAACCGGCGCGCCAGGTGCTCCAGTGATCGCTTATCCATGACACACAGTGTCCCATTCAGATTCATGGAACATGACGTTACCTATGCGCGGCTTATTTGCCTAGGTGCTGGGCGTTGACAAGGGAACATTATGTTCCCTACGGTGAGTGCATCGCCTCGGAAACGAGGACGGCCCCGGCCGGTGGTTGCACACCGAGCGGGGCCTAGATCCGAACCCCTCCATCAAGGGAGTCGAACCATGGGCAACACCGTACCCTCCCGCGCCCTGCCGAAGCTGGCCGCGATGCCGGTCCAGCCGACGGCGAAGGACCGCGAGACCCTGCCCGCCGGCCGGACGTGGTCCTTCCTGGACAGCACGACCGGCAACATGCGGCAGGTCACCTGCCTGTCCGGCTGCACCGTCGACCACAGCCGCGACATCGAGACGCCCACCCACCCTGAGGACGTCTGGTGCTGCACGGCCAGCAGTGACGTCACCCTGCCGATCAACGAGAGCGGGGAGATCGAGGAGTTCCGCGTCCTGAGCGCGTTCATCCGGCAGGAGCCGTTCTCCCGCAACATGCACGAGCGGGTCCCGCACGCGCAGGTCGAGATCGTGGACGACCACTTCATGGAGAGCCTGGACCCGGACGGCCTGGCCACGGTCATCCTGACCCTTGAGGGTCAGCTGGCGAAGTTCCGCGCGGTCCACGCCCAGCTGGTGGAGCTGCGCGAGCAGGGCCGGGTGCAGCTGTGAGCGAGTCCCTTCCTCACGTCACGGTGCTCACGGCCGACCACGGGCCGGTCACCTTCCCTGAGCCGAACTGGTGCCTTGGCGTCCACCCGGACGGTGGCGCCAGGGCGGACATCCACCACCAGGGCGCCGAGCAGCCGGGCACCTTCACCGTCGAGCGGTACGGGCGGCTGGAGTTCCTGACGGCGTTCTTGTCGCAGTACCCCTACGCCGAGATCGGGTCGCGCCGGGTGACGGTGGCGGTCGACATCAACGGCGACCACGTCGAGTTCAACTCCGGGGACCTGGGCGACCTGGCCGCGTCCCTCACCGCGCACGCGCTCTACACGCTGCTGCCGTTGCGGGCCCGCCTGCAGGCTCTCGAAGGCGACGAGTGACGTCGAAGTGGCCCGTGCCGCGGCCGACGGAGAACGCCGCGCTGCGTTCCGTCGGCCGCCGGCCCCGGCCCTACCCCAGCGTTCCGGCCCTGATGGCCGCCCTGATCCTCGCGAACCGTGCCTCTGACCGGCACGGCGCCAACCTGGCCGCCCACCGCGTGGTGCGCGTGGCCGAAGGAGTCACCGATGAAGTTCATTGACGAGAAGCGCCGCCGCTGGGTCGAGCGCACCATCGACGGGACCACGAACGTCGTCCCCGAGACGTACACCGTCCGCACGCCGAAGCTGCCCCGCGACAAGGACGCCCTGGCCCTCGCTGGAGTGTCCGGCCTGGTCCTCGCCCTCACCCTCGTCGCGATCGTGTGGTCGACGTACTCCATCGGGCAGCTGCTCGGCGGGGGCGTCGGGTACGCGGCCGGCACCGTCTTCGACGTCGCCTGGCTGGCCGTCCTGGTCCTGGAGTGGCTGGCCCGCTTCGACCCCGCCAAGCGCCAGTTCCCGCGGAAGGTCGGCTGGGCCCTGGCCCTGGTCGCCGCGGCCGCCATCTTCCTCGAGGGCCAGCTCGCCGGCAGCTGGGAGATGGCCGTCGTCGGCGCCGCCGTGTCCATCGTCGCCAAGGTGCTGTGGTGGGCAGTGTTCAAGCACATCGACCGGGACCTGTCCGAGCCGGACGCGGCGTGGGTCGCGGCGGAGATGTCGAAGGCGAACGCGAAGCTGGCCATCGCCGGCGCGCGCCGCCAGGCAGCGAAAGCGGAAGTCGCCGCACGGCTGGAGCTGCTGGCCGCCGAGAGGGTCCTGGGCGAGCTCGCGGGGCCGGAAACCGTGTATAACATCCAAGATTTTCCGGCCGCGATCACCGGCGAACAGGCCCGCGAACACGGCACCGCTCCGGGGCGCCCCGAACCGTCCTTGAACAGCGCGAACGATGTTCCCGAACAGGGCCCGAACCTGGCCCACCTGGCCCGGGTGGAGCTGACCGCCGGCGCCTCGAAGGAGGAGGCCGTGGCCGCGATCCTCGCCAAGGTTCCCGCCGCCAAGCGGGCCTCGCTCGAAGCCACCGTGCGGCGGGAGCGGAACAAGCTCGACCGCCTCGGCTACCGGTAGCAGAGCGGGGCGGCCGGGCCCTTCCACGGTACGGCCGCCCCTCCTCCCGATCCCAACGGAACCAGGAAGGGGAACATCATGACCCAGACCATCACCGGTCCGCTCAACGGTCATTCGAAATTGACGCTCATCAAGCCCGAACACGTCGTTGAACAGGCCGAACCCACCCCGACGTCGGCGCCGGTCGAGAAGGTCGAGGCGGTCGACCGCCCTGACAACCCCCTGGCGGACTGGCTGACCGTTCCGGACCAGCCGATCCTGCCGGCGTGGGCCCGCTCCGCCGCGTCGCTGAAGGCCAACACGGTGGCGTTCTCCCGCCTGTGCAGCTGGCACGCCCGCTACCACAGCATCCGCACCCCCAAGTACGCGGCGAAGGCGGCGTGGCTGGTCTCCCGCGGCTTCTTCCGGGCGTGCTGGGGGCTGTGGCCGGTGCTGACCGCGCAGGACCACACCAAGACCGTCAAAGCTCTGCGTGCCCAGGTGAAGGCCAAGCCCGAGGACGTCGACCTGGCGGTGCGCCACCAGATGGCGCACCGTGAGCGGACGCAGGCCCGCCGCTGGCGGTGGGGTACCGCCGGCGTCGCGGTCGCCGCGGCCACCGCCGGCGTGCTGCTGGCCGATCCCCTGTTCCTGACCGCCGCCTCCACCGCCGTCGCGGTGCCCCTCGGCTACCTCGGGCGGGGCAAGGAGACCCGGCTGCTGGACCAGGCGGTGCCGCCGCTGCGGGTCGACATGTCCGCGCAGCAGCTGAACGACGCGCTGCGTGCCGCCAGCCTCCTCAAAAGCGGCAAAGGCGACGACGAAGGCCCGAAGGTCACGTGCGTCATGGGGCCGGTTCGCGACGGCCGCGGCTGGAGCGTGGTCTTCGATCTGCCGCGCGGCGGCGGGAAGACCGCATCCGACGTCCTCGCCAAGCGGGAAGCCATCGCCTCCGAACTCGGCGTAGATGAGATCCAGGTCGTCATGTCCCGCGTGCGCGCCGCGCAGGGCGGCAACGCCTCCCGCGTGAGCATGTGGGTTGCCGACGACGACCCGTACCTGGCTGAGCCGGTGCCGTCGCCGCTGGCGAAGCTGGAGCGGTTCTCCATCTGGGACCCGATCCCGTTCGGGCAGGACGCCCGCGGTACCCGCATCAGCGTGCCGGTGGTGTGGCAGTCGATGTTCTTCGGTGGCCTGCCCCGCCGCGGCAAGACGTTCACTCAGCGGCTGATGACCGCGGCCGGCCTGCTCGACCCGTGGGTGCGGCACTACGTCGCCGACTTCAAGGGCGGCCAGGATTGGATGCAGATGCGGCAGGTCGCTCACCGCCTGGTCCTGGGTGCCGAGGACGACGCCATCGCCGCGTTCAAGGCGATGCTGACGGAGCTGCTGACGGAGATGGAGCGCCGCTTCGCGATCCTGCGGGAGCTGCCGACCAGCATCTGCCCCGAGGGCAAGCTGACGCCGGCGATCGTGGAGCGGTACAAGATGCCGTTCATCTTCGTCACCGTCGACGAGCTGCAGGAAGCGTTCCTGGCCATCGGCGACGAGAAGGAACGCAAGGCCGTCATCGACGACATGGCCCGCATCGCCCGCCGCGGGCCGGCCGCCGGGTTCATCTCCAACTACGCCAGCCAGCGCCCGGACGCCGAGTCGGTGCCGACGAAGCTGCGGGAGATCATCACCATCCGCGCGTGCACGCAGGTCACCGACCAGACGTCGTCGGACATGGTCCTCGGCAAGGGCAAGGCGTCCATGGGTGCGGACGCCTCGGTGCTGTCGGAGGACCACAAGGGCGTCGTCGTCCTGGTCACCGGCCCGGCCAGCTTCGCCACCGTCAAGAACGACCTGCTGACGACCGCCGAGTTCAACGCGCTGTGCGCCAAGGGCCGGGCGATGCGCAAGGAGATAGGGCAGCTGACCGGCGACGCGGCCGGCGACATCGTCACCGGCGCCGAGGAGACCGGCTACCGGGTGCCGGCCATCATCTCCGACGTCCTCGAGGTGATGAAGCACAGCCCCCGCATGTACACCCGCGACCTGCTCGACCGGCTGTCGAACCTCGACGAGGACACCTACGGCGACTACGACGCCGAGCGCCTGGCCAAGGACCTCGAGGCGGCCGGGGTGAAGCGCACCAGCAAGCAGGTGAAGATCGACGGAGTCAACGGCGCCGGCTACCAACGCCGCGACGTCGAAGGCGCCGTGCCCTTCAACGACCTGCCCGGGTAGAGGCCCCCGCCCCTACCAACCCCCAGGGGACGGACCTGTGTAACGCAGGTCCGTCCCCTTTCGCGTTGGGCCCGAAAGTAGCGGGGCCTCTTTACCCCGGTAGCAGGGGCGGTAACGGCCGCTGACCTGCAAGGTAACGCGGGTAGCGGGGCCCCGGTCAGATGCGCCGACCGGCCGCCATGCGCATGGACTGGCTGCGGTCGTAGGCCGTCACCTCCTCGCCGGCGACGCCCTTCACGTAGGCCTTGAGGGTGGGGCCGTCCTGGATCTGGAGGACGATCGGCTGTCCGGGCTGCAGGCCGCCCCGCTCCTCCCGCGCGGCGGCCTGCAGGCGGGCCGGCGCGGCCGCGGCGGCCGCTACGGCAAGCCGCGTCATCGTCGTCCACTGCGAGGGCGTCAGGACCGCCTCCGGCTTGCCGGTCCCGTTGAACGTCAACGTCCTGCCCGGCATCAGCCAGCCGCCCGAGTCGTAGCCTCCGGGGCGGTTGTAGGCGGCCGGGAGGCTGCCGTACCGGGAGAGGGCGTAGCGCATGGAGGCGTAGATGTTGGCCAGCGGGTCCCACACGCCGCGGCCGCGGAGCGCGCCGGCGTAGGCGTTGAACGTGGGGTCGATGACCTGCATCAGGCCCTTGGAGGGGGTGCCGTTCTTGGCGTTGATGTCCCAGTTGTTGATGGCGTTGGGGTTGCCGCCGGACTCCTGGTTCATGCGGCGCAGGGTGATGGCCAGGTAGCTGGCCGGCTGGCCGACGAGGCGCAGCGCCTGCAGGACGAGCGAGGCCCAGCGCTGCACGCCGGACCCGCCGACGTCGACCTTGCCGGCGTCGCCAGCGCCGACGAGGCTGACGACCTTGTCCTTCAGCGTGGACAGGATCTTCAGCGGAATCCCGGTCATCAACCTGCCGAAGCCGGTGCCGGCGATGGAGTTCAGCTGCCGGCGGATGAAGCCGGTGGCTGCGGTCCAGGCCTTGCCGGGGTTGGCGAGCAGGTCCGTGATGTCGCTGAAGAAGCTCCCGATGCCCTTGGCCTTGTCCTTGACCCAGCCGACGATGCCGCCGTCCTTGAAGCGCTGGATGGGGCCGCCGGCGGCGAAGCCGGGCAGGGCCCCGTGGCGGTTGATGTAGTCGAGGGTGCCGAAGCCCAGCTTGCGGGCGGAGCTGCGGCGGATGACGTACTCGTCGGCCATCATCAGGGCGGGGATGGAGTCCCTGCCGGGGGTGCCGCCGCGGGTGCGGCCGCCTTGCGCGAACTTGATGACGTTGAGCTTGTCGGCGCCGGTGAAGTCGGCGACTGTGTTCCACAGTTTGCGGATGCCGTTGTTGTAGACGGTGTCGATGATGAACTGGACGGGCTTCTTGGCGATGGCCTTGAGTCGGTCCCAGATCAGCCCGATCGCGGACACGCCGGTCTTGAACGAGTCCTTGATGTTGTTGACGCCGCGCATCAGGAAGTCGAACGTCGGCTTGATGCCGTTCTCCCAGACGGCGCTGATCGTCTTCTTGATGCCCTCCCATACGGGCTTGATGGTGTTGGTCCAGAAGCGCATGAAGGCGGGCGCGAGGACGTTCTTGATGTAGTAGACGACGATGTCGAAGGCGGTGCGGACCTTGCGCCACCACTCCAGGATCTTCTCTCCGATGGCTTCGAAGACCGGCTTGATGACGTTGCTCCACAGCCACTTGGCGACGAACGCCAGGAACTTGAAGACGCCGACGACCTTTTCGAACGCGGGCTTGATCGCGTTGTTCCACAGCCACATCGCCAGGAACCCGATCAGCTGGAACACGGGCTTGATGAACGTGCGCCACAGCCAGCCGACGATGGCGGCCAGGATCTTGAAGATGGCGATGATCGGGCCGACGACGATGACGATCAGGATCGTCGCGAGGATCTTCGCGGCCGCGGCGATGAAGGAGAACACGGGCTTGAAGACCGCGTTCCACAGCCACAGCGCGACGGTCGCCACCCACTTGAAGGCGATCACGAGGGCGCCGAGGATCGGCTTGAGGACGGAGTTCCACACCCACAGGGCGGCCGTCTTGATGCCTTCCCACGCGGCCTGCACGAGCTGCCGGAACGTCTCGCTCTTCTTGTAGGCGATGACCAGAGCGGTGCCCAGCGCGACGAGCGCGATCACGATCAGCGTGATCGGGTTCAGGGCGAGGACGGCGTTCAGCAGCGCCTGCGCCGCGGCGAAGCCTTCGGTCACGAGGGTCACGCCCTTGGTGATGGCCGCCCATGTGGCCGTCGCCGCACCCGCAATCCCCGCGGCGAGGGCCTGAGCGTTCAGCGCCAGGGCCACGCCGCCGATGAGGACGACCAGCGGGGCCAGCCACACGCCCCATTCCTTCAGGAAGCCGATCGTGGACTGCAGCCCCGTCCACAGCACCTCGAGGACAGGGAGGAACAGGTCGGCCAGCACCGAGGTCACGCTCTTCAGTGCCGGCAGGACGTCGTCGTTGAACGCGTGCGCCCAGTCGGACAGCAACGGCAGCACCTTGCCGCCGATGAAGTCGACGAAGGTCTGCTGCACGGCCCGCGTGAACACCTTGATCTCATGCGACGGGCCGGAATGCAGCGTCTTGCCCAGCGTGGCCGCCGAGCCGGTGACTTGACCGAACGCGCCTGCAGCCTTGGACGGGTCGAGCTTGAACAGGGCCGCGCCCAGATCCTCCGCCTGGGTACCGAACAGGCCGACGGCCGCGGCGTTCTGCGCCACCGGGTCCTTGATGCCGCGCAGCCGGTCCAGGACCAGCTGCAGGCCCTCCTGGGCGCCCTGGCCGCCCTTCGCAATCTTCGCGCTCATGTCCTGCGCGCTGAGCCCCAGAGCCTTGTACGCGTCCTGCGACGTGGTGGACATGTCGATCGCGCGGATCGAGAACTCCTTCAACCCGTCGGCGATGATGTCGGTATCGCGGGCGCCGCCCTGCAGGCCTTGCTGGAACAGGCCCAGCGCCTCGTTCGCGTCCAGACCAAGTTTCCGCAGCTGGACCGGGTACTCCTGGAACGTCTCGAGCAGGTCCTCGGCGTTCGGGCCGAGCTTCTGGAAACCGACCGTGATGATGTCGAGGGCTGACTCGGCAGACGGCGCCAGGTTGTTCTTCAGCAGCGCGGACACGGCCTGTGTCTGCATGGACATGTCTGTGCCGAACGTCGTGGCAACGTCCGTCATCTTCGACGCGATCGACTCCAGCTGAGCGTTCGTCGCGTCCGGCTTGACCAGGCCCGCGTTCATGATCGAGCGGATGACCTCGGCACCCTGCTCGAAGGACTCCGTGACGCCCTTCGTGTACAGGGCGCCGGCAACCTTCCCGTAGCGGGCGGCATCCTTGCCCGTCGCGCCCAGCTGGGCCTGCAGCTTGGACGTGATGTCCAGCTGCCCCATGGCTTCCGACAGGCCGGCGACGAGCAGCGCGCCCGCCGCCGCGCCGGCGGCCGCCGCGCCGAGCTTCAGCTTGTCGGTCATGCGGCCGCCCGCGGCAGTACCCGCCTCCTCGCCCGCGTCACCCATCGGCTCGATCAGCTGACGCCGAATCTCACCGCTGATGCCCCGGACGGAGGGGATGATCTGCAGGACGGCATAGCCCACGTTGGGCATAGCCGGCCCCTTACGCGGTCAGGTCGATCTCGACGATCGCGGACGGCTGGAAGATCTTCAGGCCGGCGTCCATCTCCGCGCGGAAGCGGATCATGTTGCGCTGGAAGTCCGTGGCGCCCACGCCCTCGCTGATCGCGTCCGGGTCGTAGATGTTCTCCGACCAGTCGAAGCGGATGTCCTCCACCAGCTGCAGCTCGGTCGCCAGGCGGAAGTTCACCAGGTGCGCGACCCCCGCGGTCTGCGCGGTCGTCGACACCACCGGCATGCCCCACAGCCGGCGCGCGGAGACGTCGACCGTCTGCACCGGGCCGCCGAGGTAATACTGCGCCTCGTTGTCCGCCAGGAGCTCGATGGTCTCCCAGTCGTTCGGGTGCACGACGTAGGCGGCGCCGTCCGCGAACGACAGGGTCTCCAGCTTGGTCTTGGCCTTGCGGGTCGTCTTGAGGATGTCCGTGTCCCAGGCCTGGGACTGGGAGCCGGACACGTTCGCGATGCCGGTCATGTTCTCGCCCGACCCGGAGCCGTTGATGATCTGCTGCTCGAGGGCCATCTCGACACCGAGACGCATCTCCATGTCGAGGAAGCGCTGCAGCATCGGCGCGTCCCGCAGGTCCTGGCGGGAGATCGGCTCCGACAGGTGCGCGATCGTGCGCGTGCGGTCGTCGACGCGGGTCAGGGTGAAGACGCTCGTCGGCTTCAGCGCGCCGCGGGCGACGACGTCGGCGTTGTTCGTGCGGGTCGTCTGCCGCATGTACGAGAACCGAGACGGGCCGGTCACGGTCGGGATGAGCTGCCGCAGCACCAGCGCGGGCACGCCCGTGCGGACCGGCTCGGGGTCGAGAGGGATCGTCAGCGGCACCGAGCCGCCGGCCAGGATCCCCTTGTACCCGTCCGGGTCGGAGGTCGCCTTGATGACCTTCTCGCCCCAGTCGGAGCCGCCGGCCGCCTTCACGCGCGGGTGCACGGCATCGGTCTTCGCGCGGGACGGCTTGGCGATGTCGTCGCCGAGCGCGCGCAGGGTCTCCGACAGGCTGGCGGACGCCGACGGCTGGGCAAGCTGGCCCTTCAGCTGGTTCGCGGTCGCCAGGTGATTCTCCACCTCGGCCTGCTCGGCCGCGGTCAGATCCCGCCCCTCGGAGTCGGCCTTGGCGAGGATCGCCTTGCCGGCGAGGAGCGCAAGCTTCATCTGGGCTCGCACGGTCTCGTGGTCCATGGATGTGTCCTTCGGGAAGTCGCGATGGCTTCCCGCACGTTCCGGAGGATGGCCGCGCTGTACGCGCTGGGCGGTCCTGCAACGGAGGGTCCGGGCGGCGCCGAACTGAGCGGACGACATGCTGGCCGGCGCCGCACCGGAACGGTCGCCGGGGGCGGCGACTTGGCGGGCGGGTTACCCCGATGGCCGCCGCTCTGCCCCCAGCTTCCTGCTAACGGAACGGATCGCCGACGGTCATGCCCTGGCCGTCGATCAACCTGCAGTCATTTTAGCTGGTAGGACCTACTTCGCGGAAGATCTCCGCCCCGTCCCGAAAGGTCGTCATCTCCCAACACGCGCACGCGCAGGGCAGGCACACCAGCCGCTCGACCGCCAGGCCGCCGTCACCCATGAACCACACGCCGCCCTCGGCGTCCATGAGCCTGCCGGCCGACGCCTCCGACACCCAACCGCCCACAGGCAGCACCTCGGTGGGCGCGTGCTGCACCACCACGGCCAGCAGCCGGGCGCCGGCGGCGCGCTTCCCGTCGATCGCCTTCACCTTCACGGCCGCCTCCAAGCCCTGTCGTCCCAGTGCTGCGCCGCCTCGAGCGGCATGTCCTCGTACCTCGGCGGCCACGCGCGCTTGACCGGCACCTTCACCGCAGGGCCGCGCGGCTTGGCGGGGGCGTTTCCACTGGTCAGCTGATGATCCCCTAGTGAAGATTCTGAGCGCGTGCCTTCCGACTTCACCGCGGCGGGTCCCCTGCCGTTTGAACTGGTGATTGTCACTGCCCTACCCCCCGACGGCGCTGGTTCCCGCGGAGTGCTTCGCGCTTGGACTTGTCGGCGTGGCAGGGCTCGGCGTGGATGAGGCCGAGGTTGGCCAGGTCGGTGATGGCGCCGCCCTCGGCGACGGGCGTGATGTGGTCGAGGTGAAGCGTCTCGTCCTCGTCGGGTTCGCCGCCGCAGTAGTAGCAGCAGCCGTTGTCGCGGCGGCTGACGCGCCGCTTGAGGGCGCGCCAGGCGCCGGAGCTGATGCCGTAGCGGCCGGCCTTGTCATCTCGTCCGCGCCAGGCGATCGGCTGGTGGGCGTCGCAGCGTGCGCCCTTGGTTGCGAGCTCGTGGCACTCAGGATCTGTGCAGCGGCTTGGTGGTGCTGTGGGCATGTCGTCTCCTAGGCGGCCGCGTCCGGGCCGCTGGCCTCGATCCGGGCGAGGAAGTCGCGCGTGCGCGTCACGTTCCCTGGGCGGGCGGTCAGGGCGAGCTCGGAGAGGGCCCTCAGGGCTACCAGGGCGGCCTGACGGCCCGTGGAGGGGTCCAGGGCTTCCAGGATGGCCGCCGTGCCCGCCTCGTCGCGTCTGAGCGCTGCCTGGGCAAGACGTGCGCCGTACTGCTCGGGCTTGGCGACGCGGGCGAGCTTGGCCTGGTGTCGTGCGGTGAGTCCGCGGGATCGTGCGGCTGCGAGGGCTGCGCGCCTGTCGCGGTCGGCCTTGCGTTTGCGTTCTGCTGCGTCTATCTGCTGCTGGACTACGTCGTTGACGTTCATGTCGCCTCCGGGTGTGGCGTGTAGTTGGGGCAGACGGGTGTGTGTGCGTCCTGGCAGTGGCTGCTCTTGTCGGTGTGGATGCGGGCCCCGCACCCCTGGGGGCAGAGCCGGTACCTCCCCCTGCGGACGGGGGACCCGCACGCCATGCAGGTGAGGGGACGACGGCGGGTCACCACTGCTCCTGGGGCGAGGCCTTGTGGTCGGGGGCATAGACGATCGTGCGGCCCCAGTGGGTGAGCGCCTCCGCCTCGATCACGACCACCGGAGCCTTCGGGCCGCCGGACACGAAGGGCAACAGGATGGGCTCGTCGTCGGAGTCGACTGACGGCTGCCAAGCGACGATCGGGTCCATGGCGACGTTCTTGCCGTCGGTCTCGCGGAGGTACCAGCCGGGGGTGGCCGGGATGGGGTTGGTCATCTGCTGCTCCTCTGGGGTTGGGCTGGGAGACGTACATCTCCGGGCGAGGAAGGGGGTCGAGCGGGTGGATTGCCGGGTGGAGGGTGGAGGGTTGTGGAGGGTTTTCCGCTTCTTCCCACGCGTGTGCGCATGGGAGTTATTGGGCGACCCTCCACAACCCTCCACTTCCGCAGGTCAGAGGCTTTCGGCATTCCTGTCTGCGGCGGCCTCGGCGATGGCGGCGATCAGCTCGTCGGAGTGGCTGGCGAGCCATCCGCCGAGGGCCTTCTCCACGCCGGCCTGGATGACCTCGGGGGTGCTGATGTCGTGCTGGCTGAGCCAGAAGTCGAAGGAGTCGGCCACACCCTTGGTGATGGCTTCGGGTGGGATGGTCACAGCGCCTCCTGGATGGCTCGGAACGTGTCGGGGATGTCGGAGACGGCGCGGCTGAGGACGGGGCATCCGTCGTCGTGGCCGATGGCCAGGTGCCAGATGCCGTACTCGTCCTGGTTGAGCTTGGCGGGGTCGCTGTTGCAGTGGCCGCAGGTGTAGGCGGCAGCAAGGGCGACGACGGCGGGCGGGGGCTGCTCGTTCACGATGCCTCCGGCAGGGGCTCGCAGGTGGGGTGGAAGGACTCCCCAGCCGCCACGTGGACGGGGTCGAGGGGGGTTTCGCAGAACCGGCAGACCTTCGAGTCGGGGACTACGCTCAGTGAACGGTTTTCCGTAGGTGACACGTAGGTGCCATAGGCGCCAAGCCCCTGGGTACTGGCGCCTATGGCACCTACGGGGGTTTCCTTGGCATCTACGGTCTCGTCGGTGACGCTGAGTACCCACGTCCAGGACCGGTCTTTCCCGAATCCGGAGGGCTCGGACGACACTCCTGCCTTGCTCCGTGCGCGCTGCAGGGTGCGCTTGGCGATGCCGTCTCGCTCGCCGGCCTTGATGACCTGACCGGCGTCAGCCTGGCCGCCTGCATCGGTGAGGTAGCCCTTGAGCCAGCGGATCGCCTCATCGCGCTCGCTGACCTCCTCCCGGTCGACGGGTGTCGACAGGGTGTCCTCGACGCTGCGTTCCGCGATGCCGGTGAAGACGAGGCGGCCGACGTTGGCGTTGCCCTTGGCGGTGGGTACATCGAATCCCTCGATCAGGTACGAGAGGGACGGCAGGTCGAGCTTGCCCAGGCTGTTCTTCGTCTGGGTCATCACCTGCTCCTCGGTCTCCCGATCACGGGCGAAGGCGATGACGGCACGAGCGAGATCCTTGAACGCGCCCGATCCGGAGATGAGTTGAGAGGCGTCGGTACCGCTGCCCTTGTTGAAGTGGGCGATACCGAGGGTCAGGGCTTTCGTCCGTTCAGCCATGCGCACCAGCGGCTCGAGGGCCTGACGGACGTCCTGGGTGCGGTGCGCGTCGGTTCCCGTGCCGAGCGTCGACATGAGCGGGTCGACGATCAGCGCGGCGACGTCGTAGTTCGCGATTTCCTTCTCGAGGAGGGATACGTCCATGGGGAGGGAGATCATCGTCTCGCCGCGGAGCATGTCCTCGGCGTCGACCCGGAACACGCGGTCGAGATCGGCGCCAGCAGCGATTAGGCGGGGTACGAGGGTGCGAGACCAGGAGTCCTCGACCGCCGCGTAGAAGACGTTCTTGGGCTGGCCGTAGAACGTGCCAGGGAGTTCGCCGCGGGAGATGCGGGCGGCTACCCAGATACCGAAGCTCGACTTGCCCGTGCCTTCCCGGCCGGCGGCGAGGGTGAGCGCTCCGGCGGGGATCCGACCGCACTGCGGCTCGGGTTCCCATGCCCAGATGACGGGTTCGGGTTCGATGGTCGAGGCGGCCGTGAGCTTAATGCGCCGCTGGGGGACCTCGGGGTCGAAGTCGGTCACGCGGCCTCCTGGTGGCCTTCGGTGGGGGTGCGGTGCGGGAGGTCGACCTGCTTGCCGTCGATCCAGTGCCTCCACCAGCCGGGGCGGCCGGGGATGGCGACCGGCGGCCACCCGGGGGTGGCGGTGACCTCGTGCGGGGTGTGGGGGCGGCGGAGCTCCTCGAGCTCGGCGCGGGTCTTGGCGTCGGCGCGGAAGCCCTGGCGGCTGATCTGCTCGAGCTCCCAGAAGAGCCGTTCGCCGTCTCCGTACTTGCGCCACTTCTCGGCTGCGTCGAGTGCGGCGGCGAGCCGGCGGGGGTCGTCGGGGTGGAGGTCCCGCCACGCGTGGGAGGCGTAGGGCGGGAAGTCGTGGGCGTAGAACGCGGTGCGGGCGTCTGCCCAGAGGCCGGCGAAGTCGTCCGGCGCGGGCCACTCGCCCGGCTCTCGCTGCTGCGGTACCGTGGGCGCAGTCTTTCCGCTCATCGCGGAGGCTTCCTGAGACCCCCCAGTGTGGAGCTGGGGGGTCTTTGCGTCGTGGGTCATGCCGCGTTCCGCCTCCCTGCCATCTCGGCGTCGTAGGCCTCGATGTCCTCCCAGCGGGCACGCAGGTACTTGCCCACGCGGAACATGAGCGGACCGATGGACGTCTGGGTGTGGTGCCAACGGCGGACGGTCGCCTGGGGAACGCTGTAGTGCTCGGCGAGTTGGGGAACGGTGGCCAGTGGCCTGCGCATTATGTGCCTCACAGGATCGAAATGTTCTCTCAAGGAACCAATGGAGCCATGAGAGTTCGTTGTGTGCGATGGTGCCCCATCGTTGCTTGTTCTGCAAGGACCCCTTACTGTTCCTTCATGGAACATGAAGAGGCAGCCGGTCCTGTCGAGGTCATCGCCCGCAGGGTCAAGGAGGTCCGCGGCCGCAAAGGGCTCACCGCCCAGCAGCTAGCAGACAGACTTCGGAAAGCCGGGGTCCCCTGGGACCGGGCCACCGTGACGAAGCTCGAGACGAACCGTCGTCAGAACGTCTCCGTCGTGGAGCTGCTAGCCCTGGCGCGGGTGCTTGACGTGGCGCCGGTGCACTTGCTCGTCCCCTTGGGGGAGGGGCCGTATCAGGTGACCCCTAACGAGACGGCCTTGGCCAGCCGCGCTCGTCGCTGGGTTCGAGGTGACACGACCCTGCGGGGCGGAGACGCGCAGATCTACTACAGCGAAGTGCCCTTGGATGAGATCCGACAGGTGCAGCAGCTCGGAACGGCCCATGAGGAGCAGGGCTGATGGCTGGCAGCATCAAGATGCGACCGAACGGCAAGTACAGGGCCCGCTATCGGGACGCGACCGGCCGTGAGCATGCCCGGCACTTCGAGCGGAAGACTGATGCCCAACGGTGGCTTGACGAGGAGACGGCGAGCCTTGTCACGGGGAACTATGTCAACCCGAAGGACCGCAAGGTCACCGTCGACGAGTGGTGCGAGAAGTGGATCGCCGGCTACGAGTCGAATCGACCGTCTACCGTCCGGCAGGCACGCGTGCACCTGGCCCGAATCCGTAAGGAGTTCGGGCCTTTGCCGTTGGCGGCCATCAAGCCGAGTGCAGTGAAGTCTTGGCTGGCCCGCCTGCAGAAGGAAGGCCGGCAGGCGTCCTACGTGAACGCGCTGCACAGTCGCCTGTCCCAGCTTATGACGGACGCCGTTCACGACGGCCTGCTGACCTCGAACCCGTGTTCCCGTCGGACATCGCCAGGTGCAGGTAAGCCCCGGCCTTACGTGGCGACGACCGAGCAGGTGTGGCAGCTGTATCAGGCGTTCGAGGAGAGGTACAGGCTGGCCGTCCTGCTAGGGGCATTCGCGGGCCTGCGAGTCGGGGAAGTCTGCGGGCTTCGTCGGGTAGACGTGGCTTTCGAGGAGCGGGAGATCCGGCCGGCCGTTCAGTATCCGGCCGAGCCCCTGAAGACGGAGATGAGCCGTACCGCAATCCCGATCCCGGACGAGCTGCTGGCTGAGCTGCCGCGGCCGTTGGGCGGAGAGCCGGCAACCGTGTTCGCCCATGACGGCGGTGCCCAGGTAAGCCCGTGGGCGATCGAGAGGCAGATGCGGGCGGTGCGCGCGACAGTCCCGGCCCTCCCCGCGGGCTTCCGCTTCCATGACCTGCGGCACTACTACGCGTCGCTGCTCATCAGCAAGGGTGCCGACGTGAAGGTGGTGCAACATCGGCTCCGCCACGCGTCGGCGAAGACAACGCTGGATACATACAGTCACCTGTGGCCGAACACGGAGGAGACGACGCGGGCCGCGGTGGGGTCCGCGATGAAGGGCATGATCAAAAAAGCTGCGGACCCTGTGCGGACCGGCACAGGGTCCGCAGAGCGAACCTAGAGGTCAAGCCTCAGTCGATCTTTACAGGTCGAAGTAGAGCTCGAACTCGTGCGGGTGCGGGCGCAGCTGGATCGGGGCGATCTCGTTGGTGCGCTTGTAGTCGATCCAGGTCTCGATCAGGTCGGGGGTGAAGACACCGCCGGCCAGGAGGTACTCGTGGTCCTCCTCCAGGGCCTTCAGCACGGCCTCGAGGCTGGTCGGGACCTGCGGCACGGCCGCGTGCTCCTCGGGGGCCAGCTCGTAGAGGTCCTTGTCGATCGGCTCCATCGGCTCGATCTTGTTCTTCACACCGTCGAGGCCCGCGAGGAGCAGCGCCGCGAAGGCGAGGTACGGGTTCGAGGACGGGTCCGGCGCGCGGAACTCGACGCGCTTGGCCTTCGGGTTCGAGCCCGTGATCGGGATGCGCATGGCCGCGGAGCGGTTGCGCTGCGAGTAGACCATGTTGACCGGGGCCTCGAAGCCGGGCACCAGGCGGTGGTAGGAGTTCACCGTCGGGTTGGTGAACGCCAGCAGCGACGGGGCGTGCTTCAGGATGCCGCCGATGTAGTAGCGGGCGGTGTCCGAGAGACCCGCGTAGCCCGTCTCGTCGTAGAAGAGCGGCTCGCCGCCCTGCCACAGCGACTGGTGGACGTGCATGCCCGAGCCGTTGTCACCGAAGATCGGCTTCGGCATGAAGGTCGCGGTCTTGCCGTTGCGCCAGGCGACGTTCTTCACGATGTACTTGAAGAGCATCAGGTCGTCGGCCGCGGCCAGCAGCGTGTTGAACTTGTAGTTGATCTCGGCCTGGCCGGCGGTGCCCACCTCGTGGTGCTGGCGCTCGACCTGCAGACCCTGGGCGTCGAGCTCCAGGGAGATCTCGGCGCGCAGGTCGGCGAAGTGGTCGACCGGGGCGACCGGGAAGTAACCGCCCTTGTAGCGGACCTTGTACCCGCGGTTGTTCTCCTCCGCACCGGTGTTCCAGGCGCCGGCCTCGGAGTCGATGTGGTAAAAGCCCTCGTTCGCGCTGGTGGCGAAGCGCACGCTGTCGAACACGTAGAACTCGGCCTCGGGGCCGAAGTACGCGGTGTCGGCGATGCCGGTGGAGGCGAGGTACGCCTCGGCCTTCTTCGCGATGTTGCGCGGGTCGCGGCTGTAGGCCTCGCCCGTGATCGGGTCGTGGATGAAGAAGTTGATGTTGAGCGTCTTGTCCTTGCGGAACGGGTCCAGCCGCGCGGTCGACAGGTCGGCGCGGAGCGCCATGTCCGACTCGTGGATCGCCTGGAAGCCGCGGATCGAGGAGCCGTCGAAGGCGAGCTCCTCGTTCGGGTCGAACGCCGCCGCCGGGATGCTGAAGTGCTGCATCACACCGGGCAGGTCGCAGAACCGGACATCAACGAACTTGATGTCGTTGTCCGCGATGTACTTCTTCGCGTCGTCGGCGTTCTGGAACATCCAACTCCTCCTACCCCCGACCCCGGGGGAGGGGCGGGTCGCATAGCTCGTGGTGCGTCAGTGCGGTGGCGCACGCTGACCCGACCATAAGCAGACGGGATTTCTCAAGCATGACCCATTTGTTTCGCACAAGTTAACCGGGGTCCCAGCCGTCGGGCCTAGCGCAACGCCCCCGGGCGCCCTCCCGGAGGCCCCCCGGGGCGGTTTTCCGGGTCCGGGTACCGTGGTGGGGTGGACAACAGGCAAGCAATCGGATCGTGGCTCTCGGGACCCCGCGCGGCGGCCGAGGACATGGGCGTCGACTTCGGGTACCGCGGCGAGCGCCTGGGCCTCCCGCAGGAGGGGCCCGGCTCGGTGGCACGGATGGGACGGCGGTTCGCCGCCCTGTCCATCGACTGGGCCCTGTGCCTGCTGATCGCATACGGGCTGCTCGCTGGCCGTGACTGGCAGGCGATGGGCAACTGGCCCGTGGTGGTCCTGCTCGTGCTGAGCGTGCTCACCGTCGGCACCGTGGGCTTCACCCCCGGCAAGCGCCTGGTCGGCCTGCGCGTGGTGGCCGAGAACGGCGGCCGGCTGGGCATCGGCCGGGTGGCGCTGCGCAGCGTCCTGCTCGTGCTCGTCATCCCCGCCCTGGTCTGGGACCGCGACGGCCGCGGCCTGCACGACCGCCTCTCCCGCGCCGTCCAGGTGCGCATCTGAGAACGCCGGGCGTCCGGAGCGACCGGACCGCGTACGGGGAAGGGCCCCGGGAACCAGGTTCCCGGGGCCCTTCCCCGTACGCGTAGGAGTGGCGGGTCAGCGCATCTTGTTGCCGCGCGGCATCCGCGCGCCGCCACGGCCGGGGACGGGGCCCTTCGGCAGCGGCATGTTGCTCATCAGGTCGCCCATCGCCCGCAGCCGGTCGTTGACCGTGGTGACCTGGGGGCCGGCCAGGACGCGCGGCAGCTTCAGCAGCGTCGTGCGGACCTTCTTGAGGGGCACCTCGCCCTCGCCCGTGCCGACGATGATGTCGTGCACCGGGATGTCCGGCATGACGCGTGACATCTTCTTCTTCTCGGCCGCGAGGAGGGACTTCACGCGGTTCGGGTTGCCCTCGGCCACCAGCACGATGCCGGCCTTGCCGACGGCGCGGTGGACGATGTCCTGCTGGCGGTTCATCGCCACGGCCGGGGTGGTCGTCCAGCCACGGCCCACGTTCTCCAGCACCGCCGCGGCGGCGCCCGGCTGGCCCTCCATCTGCCCGAAGGCGGCGCGCTCGGCCCGGCGGCCGAAGACGATCGCCATCGCCAGGAAGGCGACGATGAAGCCCAGGATCCCGAGGTAGACCGGGTGGTCGATCAGGAAGCCGATCGCAAGGAAGACGCCGAAAGTGACGATTCCCACGCCCGCCACGATCAGACCGACCTTCGGGTCCGCCTTGCGGGTCATCTTGTACGTCATTGCGATCTGCTTGAATCGCCCGGGTGTCGCAGCAGCGGCTGCGTTTGCCTTCCTCGCCATGTACCGAAGTTTACGTGTCTTACGGCAGACGGGTAGCCACGGCCTCGAGCGCGTGCTCGGTTTCGACCCGGTCGCTGGCGCGGCGGCGGTCCTCCAGGACGGCCGTCCAGGCGTTGCGGCGCGCGGTGCGCATGAGCAGGGATTCGACGGCGCGGAGCGCGTCGGTGACGGTCGGGATGGCGGTGGCGCGTAGGGGCGCGGCCTGCATGGTGTCGATCCCTTCGTGGTGCGCTCGGCCCGGGGGCGGGGTGCTGCCGTGTGCGGTGCGTGCGGCGCTGCCGTGTGCGGTGCGTGCGGCAATCGTCACTGACTGGTGTTACCAGTGCGTGACCGGTCGGTCAAACAGTGATGAAACCTTGATGGGGGCCCATGGGGCCGGAGCGACACCGGAAAAGCAGAGCGGCCCGTGTTTCCACGGGCCGCTCCGTTCGTCACACCGTCGCGCGCTTGTCCATCGCCTGCTGGTAGAGGCGGCCGGCGCGGTACGAGGACCTGACCAGCGGGCCGGACATCACGCCCGAGAAGCCGATCTCCTCGGCCTCCTTCGCGAGCTCCACGAACTCGTCCGGCTTCACCCAGCGCTCCACGGGGTGGTGCCGCGGCGAGGGCCGCAGGTACTGGGTGATCGTGATGAGTTCGCAACCCGCCTCGTGCAGGTCGCGCAGCGCCTGGCTGATCTCCTCGCGCTCCTCGCCCATGCCGAGGATCAGGTTCGACTTGGTCACCAGGCCGTACGCGCGGGCCTGGGTGATCACGTCGAGCGAGCGCTCGTAGCGGAAGCCGGGACGGATCCGCTTGAAGATCCGCGGCACGGTCTCGATGTTGTGCGCGAAGACCTCGGGGCGGGAGGCGAAGACCTCCTCCAGCAGCTCGGGCACCGCGTTGAAGTCGGGGGCCAGCAGCTCGACCTTGGTGTGCCCGCCCTCGCGGCCGGCGGTCTGCTGGTGGATCTGGCGCACGGTCTCGGCGTACAGCCAGGCGCCGCCGTCCGCCAGGTCGTCGCGGGCGACGCCGGTGATGGTGGCGTAGTTCAGGTCCATCGTGACGACGGACTCGCCCACGCGACGGGGCTCGTCGCGGTCCAGGGCCTGCGGCTTGCCGGTGTCGATCTGGCAGAAGTCGCAGCGCCGGGTGCACTGGTCACCGCCGATGAGGAAGGTGGCCTCGCGGTCCTCCCAGCACTCGTAGATGTTCGGACAACCGGCCTCCTGGCACACGGTGTGCAGGCCCTCGCTCTTCACGAGGCTCTGCATCGCCTTGTACTCGGGACCCATCTTCGCCCGGGTCTTGATCCACTCGGGCTTGCGCTCGATGGGGGTCTGGGCGTTACGGACCTCGAGGCGCAGCATCTTGCGTCCGTCGGGTGCGACTGCGGACACGACCGGCTCCCTGTGACTTTTGATTCCTCGGCGCCCACCAGGGTACGCCCGTTATTCGTACGCTCTTACGTCCGGCCAACCTGAGAGTGCCCGGAGGCATTCCCACGGCCCCGGAGGGTGTCAGGTCGCGGGCCCCGGGAAGGACCCGCGGCGGCACCCGTCAGGAGGCCGCCGGAGCGGCCGCCTCCGGCTCCATCTCGCGCTCGACCTCGCGGGGCAGCAGCGTCGCGCCGGCCATCACGTCGGCCAGGTGCCGCTCCACGACGGGCAGCACGTCGGCGATGGTGATCTCCCGGCCCAGTTCCTCCGAGAGCGAGGTCACACCGGCGTCGCGGATGCCGCAGGGGATGATCCGGTCGAACCAGGTGCTGTCCGGGTTCACGTTGAACGAGAAGCCGTGCATCGTGACGCCCTTGGCGACGCGGATGCCGATGGCGGCGAGCTTGCGGTCCTCGCGGCGCTGGCCGGCGTTCGAGGGCGCGTACTCGGGGCCGTTCAGTCGCGGGTCGAACTCCTCGTCCGTCAGGCGCGGGTCGAACTCCAGCGTCAGCCCGCCGACGGCGGGGCGCTGCTCGACGGGGTCGCCCAGCACCCAGACGCCCGAGCGGCCCTCGATGCGGGTGGTCTCCAGGCCGAACTCGGCGGCCGTCCGTATCAGGGCGTCCTCCAGGCGGCGCACGTGGGCGACCACGTCCACCGGGCGGGGCAGCTTCATGATCGGGTAGCCGACCAGCTGGCCGGGACCGTGCCAGGTGATCTTCCCGCCGCGGTCCACGTCGATGACGGGGGTGCCGTCGAGCGGCCGCTCGCTGTCGGCGGTGCGGCGCCCGGCGGTGTAGACCGGGGGGTGCTCCAGCAGCAGGCAGGTGTCGCCGATCTCGTCCGCGAAGCGGGCGGCGTGGACGCGTCGCTGCTCGTCCCACGCCTCGGTGTACTCGACGGAATCCGGCCCGAAGCCCAGACGGACAAACCGCAGCTCAGCCACCGCAGCGCCTCCTCGTTGAAACTGCTGTGTGCACGTATCGCACTCAGCCAGGGTACGCAGCCGCCGCTCCCGCCGGTCCGGGAGGGGCGTACGGGGCCGGGGCCTGCGGGGCCGGGGCCTGCGGGGCCGGAGGCTGCGGGAGGGGGGCCTGCGGGACCGGGGCCTGCGCGGCCGTGGCCGGAGCCGCCGGCTCGGGCGGGCCGTACGGGTTGGGCGGCAGCGGCCTGCGGCGCCGGCCGCGCGGGAAGTCCGGGTCCTCCTCGGCGCGGGGCAGTCTGCGGTGCCCCTCGGAGTGGTCGTTCACCCAGCCGCAGACCCCGCACGCGTACCGCCCGTCGAGCCCCGCGATCAGCGTCCCGCACCGGCGGCACTCGGCCTCGGTGATCTCCGGCGCCCGGAGGTGCTCCGGTGCGGAGTCGTGCGGAGGCTCGGCGGGGACGTGCGGGTTCATGCCGGGCAGCGTACGCGGGGGTCAGGGGGTGATCCGTAAAGGGGCATCCCGGTTCTTCGCACGATCGGATGAATGTGGGGCAGAGCAGGCGGCGAGGCCGGAGTTGGCCGCTACATTCACGCCGTTCACAGGGCCGGGTCGACGGTCCGGAAGTCAGGAGACCGTGGAGCCGATGACGGAACGACCCCCGCAGCGAGTCCCCAACCGGCAGCTCGCGGCACTGATCGCCGAAGCGGGCTTCTCCAACGCCGGACTGGCCCGCCGGGTCGACCAGCTCGGCCTGGAGCACGGTCTGGACCTGCGGTACGACAAGACGTCCGTGACCCGGTGGCTGCGCGGGCAGCAACCGCGCGGCACCACCCCCGCACTGATCGCCGAGGTCTTCACGCGCCGCCTCGGCCGGCGCCTCTCCGCGCAGGACCTGGGCCTGGACGCGTGCGCCCCGGTGTACGCGGGGCTGGAATTCGCGGCCACGCCCGAGGAGGCCGTCGACATCGCCAGCGGCCTGTGGCGCAAGGACTCCGGCAGCCACGCCGAACTCCGCAAGATCGCCTTCACGCCGGCGGGCCTGGTGGTGCCCAGCCGGGACTGGCTGATCGGCCGCCCCGACGAGCGGGTGGGCCGCGGCGAGCCGGCGGCTGGCCCCCGGGTGCCGGGCCAGGGGCGCACCACGGTGCCCCGGCAGCGCCAGATCGACCGGGGCCCGGGACAGCGGGTGACCGGCGGCGACATCGCGGCGCTCCGCTCGGTGTCCGAGCTGTTCCGGGCGCTGGACCACGCGTACGGCGGCGGGCACGCGCGGCAGGCGCTGGTGCGGTACCTGGAGCACGAGGCCGAGCCGATGCTGCGCGGCACGTACGGCGAGACCACCGGCCGGCGGCTGTTCGCGGCCGCGGCCGACCTGACCAGGCTGGCGGGCTGGACCTCGTACGATATCGCCGCCCACGGGCTGGCCCAGCGGTACTTCGTCCAGGCGCTGCGGCTCGCCCAGGCCGCGGGCGACCGGGCGTACGGGTCGTACGTGCTGGTCACAATGAGTCGGCAGGCGGTGTACCTCGGGCACGGCAGGGAGGCCGTCCAGCTCGCCCGGGTCGCCCAGCAGGGCGTGGGCACCGGCGCCCCGCCGGTGGTGCAGGCCCTGCTGCACGCCGCGGAGGCCCGCGGGCACGGGGTGCTGGGCGAGGTACGGGCCTGCACGGCCTCCCTGGTCCGGGCGGAGCGGTCGCTCGGCGCCGCCCGGCCGGGGGACGACGTGCCGCACTGGGCGCGCTTCTTCGACGAGGCGCAGCTCGCGGACGAGTTCGGGCACGCGCACCGGGACCTCCAGCAGTACCGGGCCGCCGCGCAGCACGCGGAGCGGTCGCTGCAGCTGCGGGCCCCCGGCTACGCGCGGTCGCGGCTCTTCTGCCGGGTGGTCCTGGCCACCGCCCGGCTGGGGCTGGGGGAGCTGGACCAGGCCTGCGCCCTGGGGGCCGAGGCGGCGCAGCAGGCGATGGAGATGCGGTCGGTGCGGGCGGTGGAGTACGTACGGGACTTCGAGCGGCGCCTGGAGCCGTACCGCGACGCCGCCGCCGTCCGTACGTACCGCGACCGGGTGGCGGCCCTCCCGTAGGCCCGGCCCCGGCCGCACCGGGGCCGTGCCGGGCGCCCCCGTGCCGGGCGCGGGCCCCGTGCCGGGTGCGGTGGCGCGTGGGTGCGGGCCGTTGCCGCTGCGCGGGGCGTGCCCCACCCCGCCCTTCTCCCGTTCACCGGGGCAGGCCCCGGACCCCCTCGGACCCCAAGCGCCGGGCGGGCTCCAGCCTTCGTGGCCTGCCCCGGATCCCGCGCCTGTGCCGGGCGGCCGAGGCCCGGGACAGCAGGGGGCGGCCTCCCGGCGCGGGGGCGGTCGGGCGGCCCTCCCGGGAGGGGTCAGGCGGCGGCCGGGAGCGGGACCCGCGGTTCCGGGGCCGGAATGCCGAAGTCCGCGACCAGCGACTGCGCCGCACGGCGGGCGGAGAACAGCGCACCCTGCACCGTGTTCGTGTCCCGGTGGTCCCCGCACACGTACAGCCCCGCGAGCACCCGCACCGGCCGCCGCAGGTCGTACGGCGGCGGCATGGCCGGCACCGCCTCCGCCGTGTGGTGCACGGCCAGCAGCTCCCAGTCGGCCACCCCGGCCCCGGGCCCGTACAGCGCCGCCAGGTGACCCCGTACGTCCCGCTCGGCGGGCGGCGGCCCCAGCACCGTGGAGGAGACCAGGGACATCCCGAGCGGCGCCCGGCGCGGATCTACGGCGGACATGACGGCGGTGTGCGCCACCGGGCCGCGCCCCTCCGCCTCCAGCAGCAGCGAGGCGTCCCCCGGCACCCGGCCCGCCACCGCGTGGTGGAAGACCGTCACCGGGTGGAAGCCCGGCACCCGCAGCCCCGGCAGCAGCTCCGCCGCCTCCCGGGCCCCGGTGGCCAGCAGCACCGCCCGGCAGCGGAACTCCCCGTGCTCCTCGGTCCGAACCAGGCTGGTCGACACCGACCGCACCCGGACCCCGGTGAGCAGCGCGCCCGGCGGCAGGCCGGCCGCCAGCAGTGCGGGCAGGGCCGCCGCGCCGCCTTCCGGCACCGCGAGCCGCCCGCGCGCGAAGCCCCGCAGGGCCAGGTCCGCGACCCGGCTGGAGGTGCCCAGACCGGCATCGGACAGCAGGGTGGCCAGCAGGGGCCGCAGCACCCCGGCGAAGGGCCGCGGCAGCGCCGCGAGCGCCGGCCGCTCCGGCCGGGCCGTCAGCCGGTCCACCGGCACGGCGGCGAGCCGGGCCAGCGCCGCGTTCAGCAGGGAACCCCCGGCCAGCGCCCGGGCGGCGGTCCTGGTGCCGCCCACCCGCTGCTGCCGGCCGTCCCCGCAGACCAGCACGCCGGGTGCGAAGGTCCGCAGTGCGAGGTCGGCCAGCCCCGGGGTGCGGGCGAGCTCCGGGTAC
Organism: Streptomyces sp. NPDC101118; assembly: GCF_044759445.1. Classification (NCBI taxonomy): domain Bacteria; kingdom Bacillati; phylum Actinomycetota; class Actinomycetes; order Kitasatosporales; family Streptomycetaceae; genus Streptomyces; species Streptomyces sp. NPDC101118. The sequence goes on from NZ_JBIVZG010000003.1 coordinate 225,556, forward strand.
GAGGTGTTGAGGAGCTGGCCGATCCGGTCCAGCCGGAACCCGTCGACGGTTTCGGTGGCCATCCGGCCGCCGGGCTCCCGAGCCGCTTCCAGAACGGTGACGTTGATACCGGCGCCGACCAGATGGTGAGCGGCCGCGAGTCCCGCGACTCCCGCTCCCACGATGACGACGTCCGCGTGATGCGCGCTGCTGAGCACGTGCCCCTCCCCGAGGTCGGTCGGCGCTGGTGTCTGGTGTGGGGATCCTCCTTCCCCCAACACGCTCCACCAGAACCCGAGTCGGCCTAAGGAGTGGGCGCAAGTCCGGTCGCATGCGGTCGCACGCCGGTCGCACAACGGTCGTATTCAGTCGCCCCGGCGATCCGCGGTGAGCGCCCACCGCAGCGCGTCCTCGACGGTCGGGTCCTGGAACCGGAACCCCGCGTCCAGCAGCCGCCGCGGCACCGCCCGCTGACCCGTCAGCACGTCCTCCGCGAACTCGCCCAGCGCCAGCCGGATCGCGGGCGCCGGCACGGCGAAGACAGCGGGCCGGTGCAGCAACCGGCCCAGCACGGCCGTCATCTCACGGTTCGTCACCGGGGCGGGCCCGGTCAGGTTCACCGGACCCGACAGCCCGTCCTCGTCGATCAGGAACCGCAGCGCCGCCACGTGGTCGCGCAGCGACATCCAGCTCATGTACTGGCGGCCGGTGCCCAGTCGCCCGCCGAGCCCCGCCCGGAAGAGCGGAATCAGCCGCCGCCCCCAGGCGCCGCCCCGGCCGGCCACCACGGGCCCGGTGCGGGTGAAGACCGTACGGACCCCCGCCTCGCGCGCCGGGGCGGTGGCCGCCTCCCACTCCACGCACAGGGACGGCAGGAAACCGCCGGCCACGGGGGAGTCCTCGTCCACCGTCCGGTCGCCCGTGTCGCCGTAGACGCCCACGCCCGAGGCGTTCACCAGCACCTGCGGAGGCTCGGGCAGCGTGGCGAGGGCGGCCGCGAGCGTCCGGGTGCCGAGCACCCGGCTGTCGCGGATCTCCTTCTTGTACGCCGCGGTCCAGCGGTGGTCGCCCAGGCCCGCGCCGGCCAGGTTGACCACGGCGGCGCACCCCGTCAGACCGGACTCCTCGACGTACCCCCGCTTCGGGTCCCAGGCCGCCTCGTCGGGCCCGCGCGGTGGCCGCCGCACCAGGCGGCACACCTCGTGCCCGTCCGCACGCAGGGAGCGCACCAGCGCCGTGCCGATGAGTCCGGCCGAGCCGGTGACCGCGATCCGCATGCCCCGACCCTAGTGGGCCCACCTCGTGCCGACGCCGCCCGAGCGCCCAACTCGCTGGTGCCGACGCGCGTCCGCCACCCGTTGCGGCGGGGGCGCGGCGACGGTCGGCCCCTCACGAGGCGGTGCGGGTGACGTCGGTGATCCGGCAGGTGACGGCCCGGTCGACCTGGGTCAGGCTCTGGGCCCGCTCACGCGACGCCTGCCCAGGGGCCAAGTGGCTCGTCGAGGCGTTGGCCTCGGCGAGGCGCTCGCCGGACGCCGCCACGAACTCGACGCCGATCCAGTAGTCGCTCGCCTTGCCGCTGTGGTTGGTGATCGTGAGATCGGCGTGGGGCCAGCGCGTGGTCGGGTCGGTCTCGCACGCGGTGATCCGCACGTCGTCCGCCGGCCTGTGCGGCCCCGGACCGGGGGCCTCCCTGAACGCGAGCGCTCCGATGCCGATCGCCGCGAGGAGCCCGAGGCCGCCGACGACCAGGCCGACCGTGAGGCAGCAGGCTCTGGACGAGTCCTTCCGGGGCGGGGCCGGGGGCGGTGCCCAGGCACCGCCCGGAGGTACGGGCGGGCGCTCGCCCCATCCCGGGGGCTCGCTGCCTCTCGGACTCCCCATCTGGCCCTCCCGTCGCTCAGTGAGCCGGCCGGCAGCTCCACGATGCGCCTGGCTCCGGCGGACGGCACGTCAGCGGGTGGCGCGGAAGCGGGCCGGCCGCACGCGACCGGCGCCCGGCCCTCCGCGGGCGACGGCTCCGGTGCGGCGTAGGGGACCCCGTCCGGTACGGCCGTTGAGCCCCCGTCCGGTACGGCCGAGGAGCCTCCGTCCGGTACGGCCGTTGAGACCCCGTCCGGTACGGCCGGGGAGACCCCTGCAGCCGACTCACGGCCGAGGCCCTTACGCCCCGCTCGCGCTCAGCAGGTGGCCGGCCGCGTACGTGACCGCCATCGCGAGGCCGCCGCCCGCCATGTTGCGGGCCACCGCCCGCAGCGGCGGGGCGCCGCCCAGGCCCGCGCTCACCCGGCCGCACAGCGCCAGCGCCAGCAGCACCGCGACCACCGTCACCGGGACCCGCTGCGACGGGGCCGGCAGCAGGATGGCGAGCAGCGGCAGCAGGGCGCCCACGGTGAACGACACGAAGCTGGCCAGCGCCGCGTGCCAGGGGTTGGCCAGCTCGTCCGGCTCGATGCCCAGCTCGACCCGGGCGTGCGCGCGCAGCGCGTCCCGCTCGCTGAGCTGCTCGGCCGCCTCGCGGGCTACGTCCCGGCTCAGGCCGCGCGCCGCCAGCAGTCCGGTCAGCTCCTCCAGCTCCGCCTCCGGGTCCTCGGCCAGCTCCTGCCGCTCGGTCTCCAGGGCGGCCCGCTCCGAGTCGCGCTGGGAGCTGACGGACACGTACTCCCCGGCCGCCATGGAGAGGGAGCCCGCCAGCAGGCCGGCGACGCCGGCCGCGAGCAGCGCGGTCCGGGAGGTGGTGGCGCCGGCCACGCCGACCACCAGGCCGGCGGTGGAGATGATGCCGTCGTTCGCGCCCAGGACGCCCGCCCGCAGCCAGTTCAGCCGGGTGCTCATGGCGGCCGACCGGCCCTCCGGCGGCTCCGGGGGCACTTCGGGCTCCGGGGGCACGGGCGCGCCCGTCCGCTGCTCTTCGGTCACGGGAACACTCTGGTGCGCTCGTCCGTCCGGGGCCACCCGGAATGCGGGGGCGCCCGGGGCGTACGAGGGTGAAGGGGTGAGCAGGCGTCGACGAGGGGACGCAGAGCCCGGCTGGCTGCGGGGCGCGCCGCCCCCGGTCTGGGCCCGGCTCGCCCCGGTCGTGGCGCTGGTGGTGCTCTCCCTCGCCCAGTTCCTCACGCCGGAGAACGTGGAGCTGGGCTTCTTCCTGGCCGCGCTGCCGCCGGTCGCCGCCTTCTCGTACGGGGCGCTGGGCACCGCCGTCTTCGGGATCGTCGTGCTGGTGCTGCTCGGGGTGCCGTCGCTGGACGTGGGCCACGCGCAGGGCGTCGACCTGGTGAACGTCGCCCTGATCGGGCTGCTCAGCGTGGTGATCGCCTGGGTGCGCAGGCGCCGGGACGCGCAGCTCGTGAGCGTGCGCACGGTGGCCGAGGCGGCGCAGCTCGCGGTGCTGCCGCCGGTGCCCGAGCGGGTGGGGGACCTGCGCTGCGCCGGGCTCTACCGGGCCGCCCAGCGGGGCACGCTGGTGGGCGGCGACCTCTACGACGTACGGGCCGGGCCCTACGGCGTACGGGCCATCGTGGCGGACGTGCAGGGGCACGGGCTGGCCGCGGTGGGGACCGTGGCGGGGCTGCTGGGCGCGTTCCGCGAGGGGGCGCTCGACGACGCCGGCCTGGACGCGGTGGCGGCCCGGCTGGACCGCAGGCTGCTGGAGGACTCCGCGGCGGTGGAACACGACGAGCTGTTCGCCACCGCCGTCCTGCTGGAGTTCCCGCCGGGCAGCGGAGCCGTGCGGATCCTGTCCTGCGGGCACCCGCCGGTGCTGCGGCTGCGCGGCACGGCCGTGACCCCGCTCGTCGTGGATCCGGGGCCGCCGCTGGGGCTGGGCCTCGCGGGTCTGGCGCAGCCGGTGGTGGGGGAGGTCCGGCTGGCGCCGGGGGACCGGGTGCTGGCCCACACCGACGGCGTCACCGAGGCCAGGGACGGGGAGGGGGTCTTCTACCCGCTGCTGGAGCGGCTCCCTGCGCTGGTCGCCGAGGCGGGCGCCGGTGCCGCCCCGCCGGAGGGGGTGGTCGACACGGTCTGGCGCGACCTGTACGCGTACACGCGCGGGCCGGAGGACGACGTGGCCCTGCTGCTTCTGGCCCCCGACGGGGCCCGGGGCGACGACCAGGGCCGGCCCCCGGGCGACGTCCCCGACCACGCCTCGGACCACGCCCCGGGCCGCCTGGGCCCGGCCTGATCCGAAAGACACCGCCTAGCCCCGCCGCAGCACCGCCATCCCGCCCGTCAGTTCCCTGAGGCACCGCACGGCGAGCTCCGCCGGCGAGCCCGGGCCCCGCTGCGGGGCGTCGCCGGCGGACCAGACCTCCAGCGAGACGCGGATGGCGTCGGTGGCCGCAGCCGCCAGCAGACGGATCTCCAGCGGGTCCGCCGAGTCGCCGGCCAGTCGCGCCAGCACCGGGACCAGCCGCTCCTCGGAGTCCTGGTTGACCTGGAACCACACCGCGCGCAGGGCGGGGTCGTCCGCCGAGGCGCGCAGCAGCCCGCGGGTCCACTCCAGGCCCTCCTCGCCGTCGGGGAGGGTCAGCGACGAGGTGATCGCGCGCTCTATGGCCGGACCGAGCGCCACGCCCGGCTCCTCCGCCTCCAGCAGCGCCCGCCACGCGTCGCCGCCCCCCGCCAGCAGCGGCGCCACGGCGTCCTGCTTGCTGCGGAAGTAGCGGTAGAAGGTGCGCAGCGCGACCCCCGCCCGCCGGGCGATGTCCTCGGCGGTCGTGCCGTCGGGCCCGTGCTCGGCGAACAGCGCGCAGGCGGCCCGCGCGATGTCCAGCTGCGTGGCCGCCTTGCGGCGCTCCGTGAGGGACTGGCCGGGGCCGGTGGCGGGGGAGTAGGGACGAGGCGATCTCACCCCCGCAGACTACGTCAGGGAGGAGACGTATTGCATGGATTGACAGGATGGCAAAGCGTGTCACTTACTCGTAGGGTCAGTGACTGACACCTACGTACTCGGAGAAGACACATGCAGCGTTACGAAGGCAGGCGCGTCCTCGTCACCGGCGGCGGTTCCGGCATCGGCCAGGCCACCGTCCACCGGATCCTGGCCGAGGGCGGCCGGGTCGTCGCCGTGGACGTCAGCGAGACCGGCCTGAAGGCGACGGCCGACCGCGCCGCCGCCGACGGCACCGCCGCCCGCCTCACCACCGCCCTGCTCGACATCTCGGACGAGGCCGCGGTCCGTGCCGGCGTCGCCGCCGCGGTCGAGACCCTCGGCGGACTGGACGTCCTGGTCAACGCGGCCGGCATCCTGCGCTCCGAGCACACCCACAAGACCTCGCTGGAGCTCTGGAACACGATCGTCTCGGTCAACCTGACCGGCACGTTCCTGATGGTCCGCGAGGCGATCCCGGCGCTGCTCGAGGGCGACAAGCCGGTGATCGTGAACTTCAGCTCGACCTCGGCCTCCTTCGCGCACCCGTACATGGCGGCGTACGCGGCCACCAAGGGCGGCATCCAGGCCATGACCCACTCCCTGGCCGCCGAGTACAGCAAGCAGGGCCTGCGCGCGGTCAGCGTCGCGCCCGGCTCCATCGAGAGCGGGATGACCACCGGCAACGGCCCCGGCCTGCCCGAGGACACCGACTGGTCGCTCTTCGCGAAGCTGGCCCCCGCCATCGGCCAGGGCTTCGCGGGCCCCGACACGGTGGCCGGCGTGGTGGCCATGCTCGGCTCCGAGGACGGCGCCTTCATCACCGGCACCGAGATCCGCATCGACGGCGGCACGCACTACTGAGCCGCGCCCCCCCGGGGCTGAGGGAGGGGACGCCCTCAGCCCCGGAACCGCTCCCAGAGCCGCGGGTACCGCACGCGCAGCACCGCCTCGTCCTCGAACTCCAGCGGGGTCCCCGCCGGCTCGGCCGCCTGCACCGGGATGCCCAGGTCCGGCGCCACCACGCCGGTCAGCTGCTCGTACGCGTCGTCGGCGGCGTACCCCAGCTCCTCGCCGTCCCCGTCGATCTCCTCGTCGAACTCCCCGAGCAGCTCCGCCAGATGGTCCGGGTCGTGCACCCCGCCCTCGAAGACCTCCCGGCCCTGCCCGATCAGCCAGCAGCGGAAGTAGTCGAAGGCGTCGTCGCTGGCACCGTCCAGGAGCACCCAGGCCGCCCCCCACAGCTCCCAGGTGTACGCGCGGTTGTAGCGCGCCTCGAAGTGCCGGGCGAAGTCCAGCACGGACTCCGGGTCGAGCGTCGTCAGCCGTTCCACCAGCAGGTCGGCATGCTTCTCGGGGTCGCCGTCGGCGGCCTCGCGGGTGCTGTCGACGATCTCCCAGAACTCCGTCTCGTCCATCACGGGATCCAGCATCACGGGTGCGCGTGGCCCCCGCCACCGCGAGAATCCGTCGCATGGGAGACCTCAGCGGAAAAACCGCCCTCGTGGCCGGTGCCACCCGCGGCGCGGGCCGGGCCATCGCCGTCCGGCTGGGGGCGGCGGGCGCCACCGTGTACGTCACCGGGCGCACCAGCCGGCAGCAGGCCAGCGAGGTGGGACGGACGACGGAGACCATCGAGGAGACCGCCGAGCTGGTGACGGCGGCCGGCGGCGAGGGCGTCGCCGTCGTCGCCGACCACCTCGATCCGGAGCAGGTACGCGCCCTCGTCGAGCGCATCGACGCCGAGCGGGGCCGCCTCGACGTCCTGGTCAACGACCTCTGGGGCGGCGAGCACCTGGTGGTCTTCGGCAAGCGGATGTGGGAGACCGAACTCGACCGCGGCCTGCGGATGCTGGAACTGGGTGTGAAGAGCCACATCATCACCAGCTGGCACGCCCTGCCGCTGCTCATCCGGAACCCCGGCGGACTCGTCGTGGAGATCACCGACGGCACCGCGCGCACCAACGAGCGCTTCCGCGAGAACTTCTTCTACGACCTGGCCAAGAACGGACCCATCCGGATGGCCGCCACCCTCGCCCACGACCTCAGGGACACCGGCTGCACGGCCGTCTCGGTGACCCCCGGCTGGCTGCGTTCCGAGCAGATGCTGGAGACCTTCGGGGTGACGGAGGCGAACTGGCGCGACGCCACCGCCAAGGTGCCCGGCTTCGGCGTCTCGGAGTCCCCCCTCTACGTCGCCCGCGCGGTGACGGCCCTGGCCGCGGACCCGGACGTGCACCGCTGGAACGGGCAGTCCCTGTCCAGCGGACAGCTCGCCCGGGAGTACGGGTTCACCGATGCGGACGGCAGCCGTCCGGACGCCTGGGCGTACATCGAGGAGGTCGAGATCGGCGGCGCCGACCGCACGCCGGACGACTACCGCTGACCGGACGGAAAAAGGAGCGAGCGGCCGCACCCCTCCCCCTGGGGTGCGGCCGCTCACGTCACGGGCGGGCCGTCCTACAGGCCGTAGCGCTCCCGCGCCTCCTTGACCGCCGAGGCCGGGACCTCGCCGCGGCGGGCGAGCTGGGCCAGGGCGGCGACCACGATGGACTGCGGGTCGACGCCGAAGTGGCGACGGGCGCCCTCACGGGTGTCGGAGAGACCGAAGCCGTCCGTGCCCAGCGAGGTGTAGTCCTGCGGGACCCACTGGCTGATCTGGTCCGGCACCTGGCGCATCCAGTCGGAGACCGCCAGCACCGGGCTGGTGACGCCCTCCAGCGCACGGGTCACGTACGGGGTGCGCTCCTCGCCGCGCAGCAGCGCCTCGTCGCACTCCAGCGCGTCGCGGCGCAGCTCGCCCCAGGAGGTGGCGGACCACACGTCGGCGGCCACGTTCCAGTCGGCGGCCAGCAGCTTCTGGGCCTCCAGGATCCAGTGGATGGCCGTACCCGAGGCCATCAGCTGGATCTTCGGGGCGTCCGCGGCCGGGGCCGCCTCGCCGAGGTCCGCCGCCGTGTTGAAGCGGTAGAGGCCCTTGACGATGCCCTCCTCGACGCCCTCGGGCATCGCGGGCTGGGGCTTCGGCTCGTTGTAGACCGTCAGGTAGTAGAAGACGTCCTCGGGGTTCTCCCCGTACATCCGCTCCAGACCGTCCTTGACGATCACCGCGATCTCGTACGCGAAGGCCGGGTCGTAGTTGAGCGAGGCCGGGTTGGTGGCCGCGATCAGGTGCGAGTGGCCGTCGGCGTGCTGGAGGCCCTCACCGGTCAGCGTCGTACGGCCGGCCGTGGCGCCCACGATGAAGCCCTTGCCGAGCTGGTCGGCGAGCTGCCACATCTGGTCGCCGGTCCGCTGCCAGCCGAACATCGAGTAGAAGATGTAGAACGGGATCATCGTCTCGCCGTGCGTCGCGTACGACGTGGCGGCGGCGATGAAGTCGGCCATGGCGCCGGCCTCGGTGATCCCCTCGTTGAGGATCTGGCCGTCCTTGGCCTCCTTGTAGTACATCAGCTGGTCGCGGTCGACCGGCTCGTACGTCTGGCCCAGCGGCGAGTAGATGCCCGCGGACGGGAACAGCGACTCCATGCCGAAGGTGCGGGCCTCGTCGGGGACGATCGGCACCCAGCGGCGGCCGGTCTCCTTGTCCCGCATCAGGTCCTTGACCAGGCGGACGAAGGCCATGGTGGTGGCCATCTCCTGCTTGCCGGAGCCCTTGAGCAGCGGCGCGTACGACTTGTCCGCGGGCTGCGGCAGCGGCACCTGGTGCACGCGGCGGGCCGGGGCGGGGCCGCCGAGGGCCGCGCGGCGCTCCTGGAGGTAGCGGACCTCGGCGGAGTCGGCGCCCGGGTGGCCGTAGGGGACCACGCCGTCGGCGAAGGCGCTGTCCGGGATCGGGAGTCCGAGCAGGTCGCGCATGCCCTTGAACTCGTCGATGGTCAGCTTCTTCATCTGGTGGTTCGCGTTCTTCGACTCGAACCCGGGGCCGAGGGTGTAGCCCTTGACCGTCTGCGCCAGGATCACGGTCGGCGCGCCCTTGAACTCCAGGGCGGCCTTGTACGCGGCGTAGACCTTGCGGGGCTCGTGGCCGCCGCGCGAGGTGTGGAAGCACTCGGCGATCTTCGCGTCGGTCAGCACGCCGGCGAGCTGGACCAGCGCCGGGTTGACGCCGAAGAAGTGCTCGCGGATGTAGGCCACGTCGCGGGTGGCGTACGTCTGGAACTGCGCGTCCGGCACCTCGCGGAGGCGGCGGACCAGCGCGCCCGTGGTGTCGAGCTGGAACAGCTCGTCCCAGGCCGAGCCCCAGAGCGTCTTGACGACGTTCCAGCCGGCACCGCGGAAGGCACCCTCCAGCTCCTGGACCACGCGGAAGTTGGCGCGGACCGGGCCGTCGAGGCGCTGCAGGTTGCAGTTGATGACGAAGGTCAGGTTGTCGAGACCCTCACGGGCCGCGAGCGCGAGGGCCGCGGTCGACTCGGGCTCGTCCATCTCGCCGTCGCCCAGGAAGGCCCAGACGTGCGAGTTGGAGGTGTCCTTGATCTTCCGGTTCTCCAGGTAGCGGTTGAAGCGCGCCTGGTAGATCGCGGAGAGGGGGCCGAGGCCCATGGAGACCGTGGGGAACTCCCACAGCCAGGGCAGCCGGCGCGGGTGCGGGTAGGAGGGCAGGCCGTTGCCGCCGGACTCCTGCCGGAAGTTGTCGAGCTGCTGCTCGCTGATGCGCCCGTCGAGGAAGGCGCGGGCGTAGACGCCGGGGGAGGCGTGGCCCTGGACGTACAGCTGGTCGCCCGAGCCGTCGGCCTCCTTGCCCCGGAAGAAGTGCTGGAAGCCGGTCTCGTAGAGCCAGGCGGCGGAGGCGAAGGTGGCGATGTGGCCGCCGACGCCGTACTTCGAGCCGCGGGTCACCATGGCGGCCGCGTTCCAGCGGTTCCAGGCGGTGATGCGGGACTCCATCTCCAGGTCACCGGGGAACTCGGGCTCCGCGGCGGTGGGGATGGTGTTGACGTAGTCCGTCTCCAGGAGCTTCGGCAGGGCGAGCCCGGCGGCCTCGGCGTGCTGGAGCGTACGGCGCATCAGGTATTCGGCGCGGTGCGTACCGGCGGCCTTGGCGACGGCATCCAGGGAGGCCGCCCATTCGGCGGTCTCTTCGGTGTCGCGGTCCGGGAGCTGGTCGAGCTCGCTCGGAAGCTTTCCTACGGGGTCGGACATCGGTGTGCGCCGCCTTCCGGTACGTGGGAGGGGGTGAAGAACTGTTCCCTGACTGGCAGGACAGGGCCGATGGGCCTGGTTGTGGCCCGCGGAAGACTGTAAGTCCCTGATCGATGATCGATCAAAGGAATCTGACGAAAAAATGGTCATTACACAAAAGTTGGCACTCCGTGCCGTAAATTTGGGCACGGAATGCCATCTCAAAATGGGACAAGTCAGGCGCTGGGTGCACATCCGAGCACGTGGTGCTTCACCAGTACGCCGATCTCGGGGTCCCTCCTTCGGAAGGCCTCGACCAGAGCCTCGTGCTCCTCGGCGTACGACTTCTGCACGGTGCCGAGCCAGCGGATCGACAGCGCGGTGAACACCTCGATGCCCAGGCTCTCCCAGGTGTGCAGCAGGACGCTGTTCCCGGCCGCCCGCACCATCTCGCGGTGGAAGGCCACCGTGTGCCGCACCTGGGCCGTGCCGTCCGAGAGCCGGTCGGCCTCCCGCAGGGCGGCCACGTGCGGCTCCAGGGCCGAGGTGTCGGTCGCCAGGGTGGGGGCCGCCAGCTCTGCGGCGATCTGCTCCAGGCCGGCCCGGACGGGGTAGATCTCCTCCAGGTCGGCCGCCGACAGGTTCCGCACCCGGACGCCCTTGTTGGGCGCCGACTCGATCAGCCGCAGCGTCTCCAGCTCGCGCAGGGCCTCGCGCACCGGGGTCTGGCTGACCTCCAGCTCGACCGCGATCCGGCGCTCCACGATGCGCTCGCCGGGCTTCCAGCGGCCGCTGACGATCCCCTCCACGATGTGCTCGCGGATCTGCTCGCGCAGCGAGTGCACCACGGGTGGGGTGATCATCTGGGATTCATCTCCTGTGGGTCGACAGGGCCTTCGTGCGTAGACAATACGGCGGCGGGGGCCCCCCCCCGGGGGGGCGGGGGGGGGGGGGGCGGGGGGGGGGGGGGGCCCGCCCCCCCGAACACAGATAGAGCCGCCGCGACCCCCACAAAAACCCCCCCCCCCCCCACCGCAAAAGCGCGGGGGCGCCGCGGGCACCTGCGGCCGGCCCCCCCCCCCCCGCCCCCCCGCCGGGGGGGGGGGGGGGGGGCCCCCGACGGTGAGGCTCGTTACAAGTCCCCTGTTACAGGCCGAGCTCGACCTCGAACTCGCCGGCCTCCAGGATCGCCTTGACGGCCGTCAGGTAGCGGGCGGCGTCCGCGCCGTCCACCAGACGGTGGTCGTAGGAGAGCGACAGGTAGGTCATGTCGCGCACGGCGATGGTCTCGCCCAGGTCCGGGTGGTTGATGACCACGGGACGCTTGACGGTGGCGCCGATGCCCAGGATCGCGACCTGGTTCGGCGGCACGATGACCGTGTCGAACAGCGCACCGCGCGAGCCGGTGTTGCTGATCGTGAAGGTGGCGCCGGACAGCTCGTCCGGGGTGATCTTGTTGCTGCGGACCTTGCCGGCCAGGTCGGCGGTCGCCTTGGAGATGCCGGCCAGGTTGAGGTCGCCCGCACCCTTGATGACCGGGGTCATCAGGCCCTTCTCGGAGTCCACGGCGATGCCGATGTTCTCCGAGTCGAAGTAGGTGATGGTGCCCTCGTCCTCGTTGATCCGGGCGTTGACGACCGGGTGGGCCTTCAGCGCCTGGGCAGCGGCCTTGACGAAGAACGGCATCGGGGAGAGCTTGACGCCCTCGCGGGCCAGGAACGAGTCCTTGGCCTTGCCGCGCAGCTTCATGATCTTGGTGATGTCCACCTCGACCACGGAGGTCAGCTGCGCCTGCGAGTGCAGGGCCTTCATCATGTTGTCGCCGATGACCTTGCGCATGCGGGTCATCTTGACCGTCTGACCGCGCAGCGGGGACGTCTCCAGGGCCGGGGCCTTGGCGGCGGCGGCCGGGGCGGCGGCAGCGGCCGGAGCCGGAGCGGCGGCCTTGGCGGCCTCCGCGGCGGCGATGACGTCCTGCTTGCGGATGCGGCCACCGACACCGGTGCCCGTGACGGTCGCCAGGTTGACGCCGGACTCCGAGGCCAGCTTGCGGACCAGCGGGGTCACGTACGCGCCCTCGTCGCCGGAGACGGCGGCGGGAGCGGCCGGGGCCGGGGTGACCGGAGCCGGGGCGGCGACCGGGGCGGCGGCCTGGACCGGAGCCGGAGCGGCGACCGGGGCGGCCGGCGCGGCCGGAGCCGGAGCGGCCACGGGGGCGGCCGGAGCCGGAGCCGGAGCAGCAGCCGGAGCCGGGGCGGCGGCCGGAGCCGGGGCGGCCGGGGCCGGGGCGGCGGCCGGGGCCGCACCCGCGGCGCCGATGACGGCGAGACGGGCGCCGACCTCGGCGGTCTCGTCCTCGCCGACCAGGATCTCCAGCAGGGTGCCGGAAACCGGCGCCGGGATCTCGGTGTCGACCTTGTCGGTCGAGACCTCGAGCAGCGGCTCGTCGGCCTCGACGGACTCGCCGACCTGCTTCAGCCAGCGGGTGACGGTGCCCTCGGTGACGGACTCGCCCAGGGCGGGCAGCACGACGTCGGTGCCGGTGGCACCGCCCGCCGCGGGAGCCGCGGCAGGGGCCTCGGCGGCCGGGGCCGGGGCGGCCGGAGCCTCGGCCACGGGGGCCGGAGCGGCGGCGGGGGCCTCGGCGGGCGCCTCGGCGGCCGCCGGGGCGGGGGCAGCGGCCGGAGCGCCGGTGCCGTCGTCGATGATGGCCAGCTCGGCGCCGACCTCGACGGTCTCGTCCTCGGCGACCTTGATGGAGGCCAGGATGCCCGAAGCCGGGGCCGGGATCTCGGTGTCGACCTTGTCGGTCGACACCTCGAGCAGCGGCTCGTCGGCCTCGACGCGCTCGCCCTCGGCCTTCAGCCAGCGGGTGACAGTGCCCTCTGTGACGCTCTCGCCGAGCGCCGGAAGGGTTACGGAAACCGCCATGGTTTCAGTTGCTCCTAACGGATGTGCGGAAGTGGTCGTCGCGCCCGGTGACTGTGATTAGTCGTGGGAGTGCAGGGGCTTGCCCGCGAGCGCCAGGTGGGCCTCGCCGAGAGCCTCGTTCTGCGTGGGGTGCGCGTGGATGAGCTGCGCGACCTCGGCCGGCAGAGCCTCCCAGTTGTAGATCAGCTGGGCCTCGCCGACCTGCTCGCCCATCCGGTCACCGACCATGTGGACGCCGACCACGGCACCGTCCTTGACCTGGACGAGCTTGATCTCGCCCGCGGTCTTCAGGATCTTGCTCTTGCCGTTGCCCGCCAGGTTGTACTTGAGGGCGACGACCTTGTCCGCACCGTAGATCTCCTTGGCCTTGGCCTCGGTGATGCCGACGGAAGCGACCTCGGGGTGGCAGTACGTGACGCGCGGCACGCCGTCGTAGTCGATCGGGACGGTCTTCAGACCGGCCAGACGCTCCGCGACCAGGATGCCCTCGGCGAAGCCGACGTGCGCGAGCTGCAGGGTCGGGACGAGGTCACCGACGGCCGAGATGGTCGGCACGTTGGTCTGCATGTACTCGTCGACCAGGACGTAGCCGCGGTCCATCGCGACGCCCTGCTCCTCGTAGCCAAGGCCCTGGGAGACCGGGCCGCGGCCGATGGCGACCAGCAGCACCTCGGCCTCGAAGGTCTTGCCGTCGGCCAGCGTGACGCGCACGCCGTTCTCGGTGTACTCGGCCTTCTCGAAGAAGGTGCCGAGGTTGAACTTGATGCCGCGCTTGCGGAACGCGCGCTCCAGCAGCTTGGAGCTGTTCTCGTCCTCGACCGGGACGAGGTGCTTCAGGCCCTCGATGACGGTGACGTCGGTGCCGAAGGACTTCCACGCCGAGGCGAACTCGACGCCGATGACGCCGCCGCCCAGGATGATCGCGGACTCGGGGACGCGGTCCAGCACGAGCGCGTGGTCCGAGGAGATGATGCGGTTGCCGTCGATCTCCAGGCCCGGCAGCGAGCGCGGCACGGAGCCGGTCGCCAGGAGGACGTGGCGGCCCTGGATGCGCTGGCCGTTGACGTCGACGGACGTCGGGGAGGACAGGCGGCCCTCGCCCTCGATGTACGTCACCTTGCGGGAGGCGACCAGGCCCTGCAGGCCCTTGTACAGGCCCGAGATGACCTCGTCCTTGTACTTGTGGACACCGGCGATGTCGATGCCCTCGAAGGAGGTCTTGACACCGAACTGGCCGGCCTCGCGGGCCTGGTCCGCGACCTCGCCCGCGTGCAGCAGAGCCTTAGTGGGGATGCAGCCGTTGTGCAGGCAGGTGCCGCCGAGCTTGTTCTTCTCGATCAGGGCAACGTCCAGACCCAGCTGCGAGGCGCGCAGGGCCGCGGCGTAACCGCCACTGCCACCGCCGAGGATCACTAGGTCGAAAACGGTGCTGGCGTCGTTCGCCACGTCACGTCCTCCATGCATGTGCGCCGGGCGCCGGTCTCCTGTGACCGGGCGGCGGCTGGTGTTCGGCCGCTTTTCTTCGGCCCCTGTGGTGGGGCCCTGTCCTGCCGAGAACCCATCTTCGCATTTGTCGAGGGAACGCGGGACGCCGGGCCCGGGGTGTGGCAAGTCCGTGATGCAGCCCACGGGGGTTACCGACCCGTAGGCGGCTGCGGATTTCGTTGAGAGTGAACACAGCCGTACGGCCCCGGACCGAGGGCGGTCAGGGGCCGTACGGACCGGATCAAACCGGACGGCCCGGTCAGCCCAGGTCGCCGGTGGCGGTGCGCTCGGCCAGCCGGACCAGGGTGCGGACCGCGGATCCGGTGCCGCCCTTGGGGGTGTAGCCGTACGGGGCGCCCTCGTGGAAGGCGGGGCCCGCGATGTCGAGGTGCGCCCAGGTGATGCCCTCGCCCACGAACTCCTGGAGGAAGAGGCCGGCCACCAGGCCGCCGCCCATGCGGACGCCCATGTTGGCGATGTCCGCGGTGGGGGAGTCCATGGTCTTGCGCAGGTCGGCGGGGAGCGGCATCGGCCAGGAGGCCTCGCCGACCTCCTCGGCGATCTCGTGGATCGAGGTCCGGAAGGCGTCGTCGTTCGACATGATGCCGAAGGTGCGGTCGCCCAGCGCCAGCACCATGGCGCCGGTCAGGGTCGCCACGTCGACGATCGCGTCCGGGTTCTCCTCGGAGGCGCGGGTCAGCGCGTCGCCCAGGACCAGGCGGCCCTCGGCGTCCGTGTTGAGGACCTCGACGGTCTTGCCGCTGTACATGCGCAGCACGTCACCGGGGCGGGTGGCGGAGCCGGAGGGCATGTTCTCGGCGAGCGCCAGCCAGCCGGTCACGTTGACCTGGAGGCCCAGCTTCGCGGCGGCGACCACGGCGGCGAACACGGCGGCGGCGCCGGACATGTCGCACTTCATCGTCTCGTTGTGGCCGGCCGGCTTCAGGGAGATGCCGCCCGAGTCGTAGGTGATGCCCTTGCCGACGAAGGCCAGGGACTTCTCCGCCTTCGGGTGGGTGTAGGAGATCTTCACCAGGCGCGGCGGGTTCTCGGAGCCCTTGCCGACGCCCATGATGCCGCCGTAGCCGCCCTTGGTCAGGGCCTTCTCGTCGAGCACCTGGACCTTCAGGCCGATCTCCTTGGCGGTGGCCTGGGCGACGGCGGCGAAGGCCTCGGGGGTGAGGTCGTTCGGCGGGGTGTTGATCAGGTCGCGGGCGATGTTCACCTCGGTCGCGACGATCTTGGCGCGCTCGATCGCGGCCTTGTGCTCCTTGTCACGCGGCTTCGCGCCGAGCAGGGCGACCTCGGCGAGCGGCTGCTTGCCGTTCTTGCCGTCCTTCTTGTCGCCGCCCTGGTACGCGGTGAAGGCGTACGCGCCCAGCAGCGCGCCCTCCGCCACGGCGGTGACGGCCGAGGCGTCCTCGAGCGGCAGCGCGAAGGCGGCCTTCTTGGCGCCGTGCAGCGCGCGGGCCGCGGCACCGGCGGCGCGGCGCAGGGCCTCCTCGTCGAAGGACTCGTCCTTCTCCGGCTCCGAGCCGAGGCCGACGGCGATCACGACCGGGACCTTGAGCCCGGCGGGCGCCGGGAGCTTGGTGACCTCGCCCTCGGCGCCGCCGGCGCCCAGGGCGTCGAGAACGGCGGCGAGCTTGCCGTCGAACGCCTTGTCCACGGCCTCGGCGCCGGGGGCGACGACGGGGCCCTTGGCGCCCTTCGCGACGCCGATGACGAGGGCGTCGGCGCGCAGCGTCGCCGCGCCGGCAGTGCTGAGAGTCAGAGCAGTCACGGTGGTGAGGTCTCGCTTCCGTTTTTGTCGTATGGGCCGAGGGGGTGGTCGGCCATGCTCGGCGATCGTATTCCGGGCCGTCCGCCGCCAGAAATGAGCCTACGCGCACGCACTCGTCCGCACGCCACTCCGCCGTTGGTCAGGTTGTTCGACCGGAAGGTCCCCGGGTTCACCCATCTGTGGTCACTGCTCCGGGTTTGCCGCTCGGGACTGATGAGGTCCGCGAGACTCGACCCACTCTCGCAAGGGGACGCGAGGTTCCTTTGCATGATTTCCACAGAGCCTCACCCGTACGGCCTCCGTCAGGGCCGGTGGTGGGGGCTGCTGCGGGGGGAAAGGCCACGATGGTCCACAGGAACCGGATGAACCGGACGGCTGCCGTGTGCGTGGCGGCGGCGCTGGTGTCGGTGGCAGTGCCCGCGGTCACGGCGACGGCCGCCGTGACACCGCGGATCGACCTCAAAGTGCTGGTGGTGGACGACGGGGGCAGCGCGGTCGACGCCGTGACCAGCGAGCTGCGGGACACGGGCGTGCCGTACACGACCGTCGAGCTGGGCAGCCCCGGCCGCCCGGTGATCGACGCCGCCTTCCTCGCCGACACCGTCGACGGGCGGCCGCGCGCCAAGTACCAGGGCGTCGTCCTGCCGAACGAGGACCCGTTCGGCGCGGGCAGCGCCGAGATGGCCGCCCTGACCGCCTACGAGGCGGCGTACGGCATCCGCCAGGTCGACGCGTACACCTGGGCCCACCCGGGCGTGGGCCTGGAGTACACCGACAACGGGGGCTACTCCGGCCAGCTCGACGGGGTCCAGGCGGCGCTCACCGACGCCGGGCGCGCGGGCCCGTTCGGCTACCTCGCAGGTCAGGTGACCTTCGAGGACAACTCGGGCCTCATTCCGGAGAGCTACGGCTTCGCCGGCAAGCCCCGCCCGGGCTACACCAGTTATGTCGAGATGCCGGTGGCCGGCGGCGGCCGGGCCTCGCTGGTCGGCGAGTACACCCACGACGGCCGCAGCGAACTGGTCGTCACCTTCGGCTACAACCAGTACCAGCGGCAGTACCGGCTGCTGGCCCGGGGCATCGTCGACTGGCTCACCCGGGGCGTGCACCTCGGCCAGTCCCGGAACTACCTCTCCGTGCACGTCGACGACGTCTTCGCGCCGGACGCCCGGTGGAACAAGGAGCTCGACTGCACGCCCGGCGACTACGACTGCGCGGGCGGCGAGAGCGAGGGCTCGACGATCCGGATGACGGCCGCCGACGCCCAGTACGCGGCGCAGTGGCAGCAGGCCCGCGGCTTCACCCTCGACATGGTCTACAACGCCGGCGCGGGGGAGGAGTGGAAGGCGGAGAACGGCGGCACCGACGCCATGGCCGCGCAGCTGGTCGCCGACCGGGCCAAGTACCGCTGGATCAACCACACGTTCACGCACCCCTTCCTCGGCTGCGTCCAGGACGTCTCCGCCGTGCCGTGGAAGTGCGCCACCGCCGCCAACGGCACCACCCAGTGGATGAGCCGCTCCGAGATCTCCGCGCAGATCCGCGACAACCACAACTGGGCGGTGGGCAAGGGCATCTCCGTCGACCGCACCGAGCTGGTCACCGGCGAGCACTCGGGCCTGAAGACGCTCCCACAGCAGCCCGTCGACAACCCCAACCTCGCCGGCGCGCTCGCCGACAACGGGGTCCGCTGGATCGCCAGCGACAACTCCCGCGAGCCCCAGCAGCGCGCCGTCGGCAACGCGCTGACCGTCCCGCGCCACCCGATGAACGTGTACTACAACACGGGCACGGCCGCCGAGATGGCCGACGAGTACAACTGGATCTACACCAGCGCCGCCGACGGCGGCAGCGGCATCTGCGAGTCCAACCCGGCCTCCACCTGCCTGCCCGAGCCGCTGGACACCGCCACCGGGTACGCCGAGTACATCGTCCCGCAGGAGGCGCGCACCGCCCTGCGGCACGTCCTCGCCAACGACCCGCGGCCGCACTACGTCCACCAGTCCAACCTGGCCGAGGACCGCATCCTCTACCCCGTGCTGGACGAGATCCTGACCACCTACCAGGGGCTGTTCGCCGCCAGTACCCCGCTGGTCAACCCGCGCCAGCGCGACACCGGCACCGAGTTCACCCGCCGCGCCGCCTGGGACAAGGCCCTCGCGGACGGCAAGGTCACCGCCTACCGCATCGGCACCACCGTCACCGTCAAGGCGCCCTCCGGCGTCAGCGCCCCGGTCACCGCGCCCGAGGGCACCCGCAAGCAGCTGATGCTCGGCACGGGCGCCTGGGGAACCGCCTACGCCGGCAACCGGTCCGCGTGGACCGCGCCGGAGCTCCTGCAGTCCGCGGTCACGCTCAAGCTGCCCAGCTGAGTCCGGCCGGCAGGACCGGCCGCACGACGCACACCACCGACCGCACCACCTCGCCGGCGCACCCGCATCCGGGGCGCCGGCGCCTTCGAGTCCTGGGGGGACCAACCGCATGAGCCATGGGCGCCACGTCACCATGCTCACCGAAGGCACGTACCCGCACGTCCACGGCGGCGTCAGCACGTGGTGCGACCAGCTGGTCCGCGGCATGCCGGAGGTCGACTTCAACGTCGTCGCCCTCACCGGCACCGGCCGCGAACCCGTCACCTGGGAACTGCCGCGCAACGTCTACCGGCACACGGCCGTCCCCCTCTGGGGACCCGCGCCCGGCCGGTCGGCGCGCACCGTCCTGCGCGGCCGCGTACACCGCCGCTTCGCCGAGACGTACGAACGCTTCGTGCTCTCCCTCCTGGGCCCGCCCGCCCCGGACGAGTTCTCCGCCGCCCTCTACGACCTCGCCGCGCTCGCCCGCACCGGACGCCTCTCCACCGCACTGCGCTCGGAAGCGGTCCTGCGCACCCTGATGGCCGTCTGGACCCGCCCCGACCTGCCGGTGTCCGGCTCCCGTCCCACCCTCCACGACGCCCTCACCGCCAACGACCTGCTGGAACACGCCCTGCGCCCGCTGGCCGTGCGCATCCCGGACGACTGCGTCGCGCACGCCGTCAGCAGCGGCCTGGCCACCCTCCCCGCCCTCGCCGCCCAGCGGCTGGACGGCGTCCCCTTCCTCCTCACCGAACACGGCATCTACCTGCGCGAGCGCTACCTCGGCTACCGCAGCCAGGCCCAGCGCTACCCGGTCAAGGCCCTGATGCTCGGCTTCTACCGCGAGCTGAACTCCGAGGGCTACCGCCAGGCCGACCTGATCACCCCGTGCAACCAGTACAACCGCCGCTGGGAGGAGCGCGGCGGCGCCCCCGCCGACCGCATCCGCACCGTATACAACGGCGTCGACCCGCACCGCTTCCCCGAGGCCGGCCCCGAGCCCGAGGTCCCCACCCTCAGCTGGTGCGGCCGGATCGACCCCATCAAGGACCTGGAGACCCTGATCCGCGCCTACGCCCTGATGCGCGCCGAACTCCCCGCGCTCCGCCTGCGCCTCTTCGGCCCGGTCCCGGCCGGCGGTGAGGACTACCAGCTGCACCTGGAGAAGGTCGCCGCCCAGCTCGGCGTCAGCGACGGCATCAGCTACGAGGGCCGGATCAGCGAGGTCGCCAAGGCCTACGCGGCCGGCAGCGTCGTGATGCTCTCCAGCATCAGCGAGGGCTTCCCCTTCAGCATCATCGAAGCCATGTCCTGCGGCCGGACCACCGTCTCCACCGACGTGGGCGGGGTCCGCGAGGCCGTCGGCGACACCGGCCTGGTCGTCCCGCCCCGCGAACCGGAGCTGATGGCCCGGGCCACCCTCGCCCTGCTGCGCGACGACGCCCGCCGCGCCGAACTCGGCCGCGCCTCCCGCCGCCGCGTCGTCGAGAAGTTCACCCTGCACCAGTCGGTGGACGGCTTCCGGCACATCTACCGCGAACTGGCCGCACAGCCCGTGCCGCACCTGCACGCCGACCTGGCGGGCGACTGGTCGCCCCGCACGGCCGACCCCTGGTACCGCGAGCTCGCGGCGGACGGGAGCCTGTGGTGAGCGGACCGCTGTGGCTGACGCCGGGAGCCCGCTCGGGCGACGACACCCTGGCGCTGACGATCCCCCGCCCGCGCCGTTCGGGACCGCTCGCCGACGACCCCATGGACGAACTGGCCGACCGGCTGTCCCCGCACATCGCCGGCGCCGTCCACCCGGACGAGATCGCCGCCCTGCTGGAGTCGGACGGGATGACGGACGAACACATCCGGCTCTCCTACGGGCGGCAGGACTCCTTCTCCCTGGCCGAGGACCTGTACGCGCGGGTGCCGCGGAAGTTCGACGAGCCGGACGGCGGGGCACCCGACCCCTGGCGGGTCTCCCTGACGGCCTGTCTGCTCCGGGGCATCGTCTTCGCCCTGCCCGGCCTCGCCTACCTGCTGGGCGCCCCGCTGCTGGAAGGCCCACCGGACCGGCTCGGACTGCCGGCCGGCACCCTCACGCTGCTGGCCGGGGCGCTGATCGGCTGGGTGTGGGACCAGACCCTGTCGCACCGCGCGTACTCCTGGCTGGGCCTGGGCGACCGCGCCGCCGCCGGGCGCACCCTGATGCTCGGCGCCCCCGTCGGGGCGCTGCTCGGCACCGCCGCCGCGGTCGCCGTGCCGGGGCCCGTCTTCTGCGTGGCCTTCGCCGCCGGCCAGGCCGTGTACGTCGGTGCCGCGACCGTGCTGCTGGTGCTCGGCCGGGAGCGGGTGCTGCTCTACGCCCTGCTCCCGATGGCCGCGGGCTCCGTGGTGGCGTTGGCCGTCGGCATGCCGGTGCCCGTCCGGGTCGGGCTGCTGGCCGCGTCGCTGGCCGCCGCCTGTGCACTGGCCGTCCGGGAACTGCCGGTCGCCGAGGGGGTACGGGCGCTCCGGGCCAGGATCCGCGGGTGGGCGGCCGCCCGGGCCGAGCGCGATCCCGTCCACTGGAGGATGCTGCGGGGCGCGGAGGAGGACCGGGTGCCCCGGGGGCCGCGGCTCGCGGACTCGGTGCCCTTCGGGGTGTTCGGCCTGGGCACCGGGCTGCTGGTGCTGTACGCGGCGCTGGGCGAGGTGCTCGCCGGGGGCCCGGCCGAAGCGGTCGCCGCGCCCTCCGCCGTGGCGCTCACCCTCAGCATGGGCCCGGCCGAGTGGCTGCTGCACCGGTTCCGCAGCGGGAGCCTGGCCGGGCTGCGGGCGGCGGGGACGCCGGGCGCCTTCTGGCGGGCGATGCTCGTGACCCTGGCCGAGTGCCTGTCCGCCTACCTCGCGGTGCTGCTCGCGCTGGGGGTCGCGGGGACGCTGCTGTGGCCCGGGGCGCCGGGGCTCGACGTGCCCCGGCTGGCCACCCTGCTGCTGCTCGGCGCCGTGATGTGGACCGGGCTGCTGCTGCAGTCCTTCGGCGCGGTGCGGGCGGCGGCCGGGGTGTGCGGGGCGGCGGCCGCCGTCCAGAGCGTGGCCCTGCTGACCGGCGCGGGACAGCCCCGGCTGGTGCAGCTCGCGGTGGCGGGGGCCGCGGCGGCGGTGCTGGCCGTGCTGGTCTGCGTACTGCTGAGCCGGGCCACCGCCCACCGATAGAAGATCCGGAAGGACGACATGCTGCTGGTGCCGCTCTACGAGCACCCCGCCGACCGGCCCGAGGACTGGGAGGCCCTGATCCGCGCCGCGGATCTGCTGCGCGCCGTCGTGCTCAACCCGGCCAGCGGGCCGGGCACGCGCGCCGACGAAAGGTTCCTGGCCGTCTGCCACCGGCTCAAGGACGCGGGCGTGCCGGTCCTCGGCTACGTCGACACCGACTACGGCCGGCGCCGCCACGGGGCCGTCGTCCAGGACCTGCTGCGCTACCGCGACTGGTACGGGGCCGACGGCGCCTTCCTCGACCAGGCAGCCGCCGAGGGGGAGTTCCTGCCCCACTACCGGCGGCTGTCGGTCGCCGCCCGGGCCGCCGGCGCGCACACCCTGGTCCTCAACCACGGCGCCCACCCGCACCCCGGGTACGCCGAACTCGCCGACGTACTGGTGACGTTCGAGGGCCCCTGGGACGCCTACCAGGCCGTCGAGGTGCCGGAGTGGACCGGCGCGCACCCGCCCGAGCGGTTCTGCCACCTGGTGTACGGGGTGCCGCCGGGAGCCCCGGCCGCCGAGCTGGCCCGCCGGCGCGGGGCCGCCGTGCACTGCGCGGTGCCGGGCGCCGGCGCCCACCCCTGGGCCGGGCTGCCGCAGGGTCTCGGGGCGGTCGGATGAGGCGCCTGCTCCGGGCCGTCGTACCGGTGCTGCTGGCCGTCGCCTGTGCCCCGTCCGCGCCGCCCGCCGCGCGGGGCGGCTCCGGGGAGGCGACCGCCGAACGGTGGCGGCCCCGCCCCGGACTCACCTGGCAGTGGCAGCTCAGCGGCCGGCTCGACCTCTCCGTCGACGCCGAGGTCTACGACGTGGACGGCTTCACGACCACGGCCGCGCAGGTGGAGGCCCTGCACCGGAAGGGCCGCAAGGCGGTCTGCTACCTGTCGGCCGGCGCCTGGGAGGAGTTCCGGCCCGACGCCGGCGACTTCCCCGAGGGGCTGCTCGGCGAGGGCAACGGCTGGGAGGGCGAGCGGTGGCTCGACATCCGGGCCACCGCCCGGCTGGAACCGCTGCTGGCCGAGCGGCTCGACATGTGCCGTGACAAGGGCTTCGACGCCGTGGAGCCCGACAACACCGACGGCTACCGCAACCGCACGGGCTTCCCCCTGACCGCCGCCGACCAGCTCCGCTTCAACCGCATGATCGCCCGGCTCGCCCACGAGCGGGGCCTGGCCGTGGGCCTGAAGAACGACCTGGACCAGATCCCCGAGCTGGTCGGCGACTTCGACTTCGCGGTGAACGAACAGTGCGCGGAGTACGCCGAGTGCGAGCGGCTGACCCCCTTCGTGAAGGCCGGGAAGGCCGTCTTCCACGCCGAGTACGAGCTCCCCGTGGACCGCTTCTGCGACCGCTCCCGCGCCCTCGGCCTCAGCTCCCTGCTGAAGCGGTACGAGCTCGACGCATGGCGTCGGACCTGCTGAATCGTGACCTGCACGGCGTTGACTGGCCGGACGGCCGACCGGACAGTGTTCGCACGTTCAGCGACCCGGTGGGAAACGTGACACGACAGGTGCAGCAGGTGCAGGAACAGGACCACGACCACGCCGCGCGCTGCGCCGTCCTCTTCGCGGCGGGCGCCTTCGAGGACGTACGGCGCACGGCCGGCTCGGGACTCGCCGACCGGGGGCCCGACCCCGTGCTCTACCGCTGGCTGGGCCTGGCCCACGCGGCCGAGGACGAGCGCGACGGCGGCCATGACGCCGAGGCGGAGCTGGCGTACCGCAAGGGGCTCGAACTCGCCGCGGACGATCCCGGCCTGCTGGTCTCGTACCTGCGGCTCTGCCTGCGCGCGGACCCCGTGGACCACCCCGGGAGGGCCGCGCGGGCGATCGCCCTGGAGTGCCGGATCGCGAAGGTCGTGCCCAAGGGGTCGCCGGAGCGCGACCGGGTGGACGAGGTACTGCGCTTCGGCGGCCGGGACTATTGGGAGGACCCGGCCCCGGCCGGAACCCCGGCCGTTCCGGCTCCGGTGGCCGGTGCTCCTGCCGCTCTGGCACCGGCGGCCGTGGCTTCTTCCGTACCGCCTCCCACGGCCGTGGCTCCTGCCGTCCCGGCTCCCGAAGCCGGGGTGCCCGCCGCAGAGGCAGCGGAGACAGCGGAGGCCGCGGAAGGCGGGGACGCGCCGGTCAGCCCAGGGTCAGGACCACGAGAGCGGTGGTGGCGGCGGTTTCGGACAGGGCGCCGAACACGTCACCCGTGACCCCGCCGAAGCGGGCGACACAGCGGCGCAGCAGCAGTTCGGACACGGCCAGCGCGGCCAGGACCGCGACCAGCTGCCGTGCCACCGCGGCCGGACCGAGCGGCAGCGCCGCGGCGGCACAGGCCGTCGCGACGACGGCCACCACGGCCAGGGCAGCCCCCCGCGAAACCACGCCGGCGACCGCGGCGCCCAGTCCTTCCGGCCGGGCCGCCGGCACCCCGGCCCGTGACGCGAGGGTGAGGGCGAGCCGGGCGGCCGCGGCGGCTGCCACGGCGGCGAGCGCACCGCGGGCCCAGCCCTGCCCGTACAGCTCGGCGAGGGCCGCGACCTGCGCGAACAGCACCAGCACCAGGGTGATCACGCCGAACGGCCCGATGTCGGACTGCTTCATGATCCGCAAGGCGTCCTCGGCCGGCTTCCCGCTGCCCAGCCCGTCCGCGGTGTCGGCCAGCCCGTCCAGGTGCAGCCCGCGCGTCAGGACCGCCGGCACGGCGGCCGTGGCCACCGCGGCGAGCAGCGGCCCGGCCCCGGCGAGCAGCAGCCCCGTGCCCAGAGCCGCCGCGAGCAGCCCCACCGCCAGCCCCGCCAGCGGTGCGCAGAGCATGCCGGCGCGGGCGGCCGGGCGGTCCCAGCGGGTGAGCCGGGCGGGCAGCACGGTGAGGGTGCCGAAGGCGAAGCGCACGCCGTCGGCGAGCGTGGCGGGCCCGGCGGGCGGTGTTTGGCTCATCGCGCGAACGCTACCCGGTGGCCCGGCAGGTAAATTGCCTCATAAGTGCCGAATCGGGAGCTGGTGGTATGGGTCACTGGTGGTACCGGAACATCGTCGAGCCGGGCAAGCTCCCCATGCTGCTCGCGCTGGTCTCCTTCGTGATGTCCTTCCTGGTGACCCGGACGATCACGCGGATGATCCGGGCCGGCAAGGGCCCCTTCCGCAACGTCACCCCCGGCGGGATGCACGTCCACCACGTCGTGCCCGGCGTGGTCCTCGTGATCATCGGCGGATTCGGTGCCATCGGCAGCGCCCACCACAGCTTCGGGGCGCTGCTCTCCGCCGTCCTCTTCGGCCTCGGCGCGGGCCTCGTGCTCGACGAGTTCGCGCTGATCCTCCACCTCGACGACGTCTACTGGAGCGAGCAGGGCCGCAAGAGCGTGGAGATCGTGGTCCTCACCGCCGCCCTCGTGGCCCTGGTCCTCGGCGGCTTCCTGCCGTTCGGCGTGAACGAACTGACGGCCGACGAGCGGAGCAACCGGGGCCTGGTCGTCATCAACACCGCCACCAACTTCTTCCTCGCCCTCGTCGCCCTCTGGAAGGGCAAGCCGCGCACCGCCCTGGTGGGCGTCCTCATCCCGTTCGTGGCGTTGATCGGCGCGATCCGGCTGGCCCGGCCCGGCTCCCCGTACGCCAAGCGGTTCTACGCGAAGCGCCCGAAGGCGCGGGCGAAGGCCGGCCTGCGGGCGTACCGCCACGACAGGCGCTGGGCCGTGCCCCGGCGCAAGATCCAGGACTGGATCGGCGGTGCGCCCACCCCGGAGAAGGAGACGGCCCGGCCGGGATGAGAGCCCGGCCGGGCCGTCGTACGTACTCTCCGCGCGGAGTCAGCCCGGGATCAGGCCGTCGTCGCTCAGCATCTGCCGCACCTCGTCCAGGGACGAGTCCGGCGACGGCAGGATCAGCTCCGACGGCTCCAGGGCGTCGTCCGGCAGGGGGGTCCCCAGCTCCCGCACCTTGTCCAGCAGGGCGCACAGGGTCCGGCGGAAGCCGACCTCGTCGCCGCCCTCCATCTCCTTGAGCAGCTCGTCGTCCAGCCCGTTCAGCTCGGCGACGTGGCTGTCGTCCAGCCTGACCTGGCCTTCCCCCATGATGCGGACAATCATGACGGGCCCCTGTCCTACTGCTTGTCGAACCGGTGCTGGGAGTGCGACTGCTGCGACGGGTCGGCGGCGCCGCCCTCGATGGCGGGCTTCGGCGCGGAGCCGCCCGCCAGCTCGGCCTTCATCCGCTGGAGCTCGAGCTCCACGTCCGTACCGCCGGAGAGGCGGTCGAGCTCGGCCTGGATGTCGTCCTTGCCGCCCAGCCCGCTCTGGTCGTCGAGCGCGCCCGAGGCCAGCAGCTCGTCGATCGCGCCGGCGCGGGCCTGGAGCTGCGCGGTGCGGTCCTCGGCGCGCTGGATCGCGAGGCCGACGTCGCTCATCTCCTCGGAGATGCCGGAGAAGGACTCCGCGATCCGGGTCTGCGCCTGGGCCGCGGTGTAGGTGGCCTTGATGGTCTCCTTCTTCGTGCGGAAGGCGTCCACCTTGGCCTGGAGGCGCTGCGCCGCCAGCGTCAGCTTTTCCTCCTCGCCCTGCAGGGTCTGGTGCTGCACCTCCAGGTCGGAGACCTGCTGCTGGAGGGAGGCGCGGCGGGACAGCGCCTCGCGCGCCAGGTCCTCGCGGCCCAGGGCGAGTGCCTTGCGGCCCTGGTCCTCCAGCTTGGCGGACTGCCCCTGGAGCTGGTTGAGCTGGAGTTCGAGGCGCTTGCGGGAGGTCGCGACGTCCGCGACGCCCCGGCGCACCTTCTGGAGCAGCTCCAGCTGCTTCTGGTACGAGTAGTCGAGGGTTTCGCGCGGGTCCTCGGCCCGGTCAAGGGCTTTGTTCGCCTTCGCGCGGAAGATCATCCCCATACGCTTCATGACACCGCTCATGGGCTTCGCGCGCCCCCTTCTGACGACTTCAGGTCCAGGACTCCGACATCACCCACAGTACGGGCCCTGCCTCCATTACCGCACTGTTCGAGCCCGGATGTGCTCCTCCTCCAGGACGACTGCGCTCGGCGGACGTCCGGCCTGAGGAGTAGGTGACACCAGGACCCGGCACCGGGGTAGACGCCCGTCGTTGCCGGATCGTTCCCCGGCGGGGTGGGGTCCATGCCGCACACCCCGTACCCTTGGGTTCTGTGTTTGGTAGCCGTTCCTCCAAGGATGAGAAGGCGTCCGCCACCGACAAGGTGAGCGACGACCTCTCCAAGCAGCCCCGTGACCCGCAGGCGCCCAAGGGCCGCCCGACGCCCAAGCGCGCCGTGGCCCAGTCGCAGCGCAAGGCGGTCGTGGCCTCGACCGGAAACCGCAAGGAGGACGCGAAGCGGGCACGCGAGCGTCGCCGCGCGGAGCTGTCGCGCCAGCGCGAAGCCCTCGCCTCCGGCGACGAGCGTTACCTCCCCGCACGCGACAAGGGCCCCGTGCGGCGCTTCGTCCGCGACTACGTGGACTCCCGCTACTCGGTCGCCGAGATGTTCCTGCCGCTGGCGGTGATCATCCTGGTGCTGAGCATGATCCGTCAGCCGGCCATCCAGAACGTCGCGCTGCTGCTGTGGCTCGCGGTCATCGCGCTGATCATCGTCGACTCGATCGGCCTGGTCTTCCGCCTCCGCAAGGCCCTGAACCAGCGCTTCCCGGACGAGCCGAAGCGCGGCGCGGTCCCGTACGGCCTGATGCGCACCCTCCAGATGCGTCGCCTGCGCCTGCCGAAGCCGCAGGTCAAGCGCGGAGAGCGGCCCTGAGTACGGCCGACGAGGCGGTAGCCGCACCGGCCGGGACCACGGTCCCGGCCCAGCCGGGCCCCCCGGCCACGGCTCCGGCCACCGCTGCGGCGGCCGTCGGCGCGGCTCCGCGTCCGCCCGTCCGCCCGTCCGGTTTCAGTGGCGGCGCCGACGCCTGGCTGGCCGGCCTCAACGGCCTGCGCAACACCGTCCGCCAGGAGCTGGTCGCCCGCCAGGTCGAGGAGCAGATCACCGCCCGCTACCCGGTCGGGCAGCGGCTGCGGATCCTCGACGTCGGCATGGGCCAGGGCACCCAGGCCCTGCGGCTCGCCCGGGCCGGCCACAAGGTCACCGGACTCGAGTCCGACCCCGGCATGCTCCAGGTGGCCAGGGACGCCCTGGCCGGCGAGCCCGCCGGCATCCGGGAGCGGGTCCGCTTCATGGAGGGCGACGGCCGCGAGACCGGCGCGCACTTCCTGCCCGGCAGCTTCGACGTGGTGCTCTGCCACGGGGTGCTGATGTACGTCCCCGAGCCCGACGCCATGCTGGCGGCACTGGCCCGGATGCTGGCCCCCGGCGGCCTGCTCTCGCTGCTGGTCCGCAACGCCGACGCGCTGGCCATGCGGCCGGGGCTGAGCGGCGACTGGGCGGGAGCCCTGGCGGCCTTCGACACCGACGCGTACACGAACCGGCTGGGCCTGCCCGTACGGGCCGACCGGCTGGACGCCCTCACCTCCACCCTGTCCGGCATCGGCGCGCCGCTGCACGCCTGGTACGGGGTGCGGGTCTTCACGGACACGGTCGGCAACGAGGTGGAACTCCCGGCCGCGGAGGAGCTGGAGCGGCTGCTGGCCGCCGAGGACCGCGCCGGACGCGTGGACCCGTACCGCGGGGTGGCGGCGCTGCTGCACCTCTGCGGGGTCCGCGGTCAGTGACCCGACGGCTGGGTGCCGCCCCCGGTGGGGCCACACCCAGCCCGTGCGGGCGTTACGACGCTTCCGCCGCCTCGCGCAGGGACATCACGTACAGCTCGGTCCCGTTGTCATCGCTGAGCGCCACCTTCTCGGCCCCGCCCTCCAGCAGTTCCTTCCAGACCTCGCCGATCCACGACTCGGCGTCCCCCTGCGTGGTGAACTCCTCGGGCTCCACCGCCGGGGCCGTCTCCGCGCCCTGCGCGTCCTCGAACCGCCACGTCCACGCCATGCCCGCCTCCGATGCTCGTCCGTACGCGTCGGCTGTACGCAGTCCAGCCTGCCCGCAGCGTAGCCGGGCGCGCACGGGTTGCGGGGACGCGGGAGGATCATCCACGTGGAACTGACTCTCCTCGGTACCGGGGCGCCCGACGGACTGCCCCGCCCCGGCTGCCCCTGCGCCGCCTGCGCCGCCGCCGTCGGCCCGCTGGCCCGGGCCGCCACCGCGCTGCTCGTGGACGGCGCGCTGCTGCTCGACCTCACCCCCGGGGCGGCGCTGGCCGCCGCCCGTGCCGGGCACTCGGTGTCCGGGGTGCGGCAGGTGCTGCTGACCCATCCGCACGACGGACCGGCCGTGGAGCTGCCGCCCGGGCTGCCGACCGCGGTCCGGGTGCCGGACGGCCGCGAACTGGTGGTGATCAGCGGGCACCGGGTGCGGGCCGTGCCGATGGACTCGCCGGGCACCGGGTACGAGGTGACCGGCCCGGACGGGGAGCGGCTGCTGTACCTGCCGCCCGGCGGGTCCCCGGCGGGGGCCGGCGGAGCGGGCGGGCGCCGGGACCGGGCGTACGACCTGGTCGCCATGGACGTGGTGGGGCGCCCCGACGCACTGGCCCGGCTGCGGGCCGCGGGCGCGGTGGGGCCGGCCACCGACGTGGTCGCCGTCCACCTCGGGCACGAGGTGCCGCCGGGCGCGGAGCTGGACCGGCAGCTCGCGGCGGCCGGGGCCCGGGCGGTGCCGGACGGCACGACCCTCGTGGTGGGGGAGTACCACGCCGTACCCGACGTGCCGCGCCGGACGCTGGTGCTGGGCGGGGCGCGCTCGGGCAAGTCCGTGGAGGCCGAGCGGCGCCTGGAGTCCTTCCCGACGATCGAGTACGTCGCCACCAGCGGCACCCGCGAGGGCGACCCCGACTGGGCGGCCCGGATCACCCTGCACCGCGACCGACGCCCCGGCTCCTGGCGCACCACCGAGACCTGCGAGCTCGCACCGCTGCTGGCCGCCGACGGCCCGCCGCTGCTGATCGACTGCCTGGCCCTGTGGCTCACCGACGCGATGGACCGGGTCGGGGCGTGGGACGACGGCACCTGGGCGGAGACCGGTCGCGCGGCGCTCGCCGAGCGGGTGGCGGAGCTGGTCGCCGCGGTCCGGGCGACGGGCCGTCAGGTGGTGCTGGTCAGCAACGAGGTGGGCTCCGGCGTGGTCCCGGCCACCGCCTCGGGCCGCCGCTTCCGGGACGAACTGGGGCGCCTGAACGCAGCGGTGGCGGCCGAGTGCGAGCAGGTGCTGCTGGTGGTCGCGGGACAGGCGCTGGTCCTGCGCGGGTGACGGCCCCGGCCGGGCGCCGGGCGGGGCGCTGACCGGGCCGGGCCGCCTGTACTGTTCGGCAGATGAGCAGGCTGAACCTCGACGACTTCTCCGATCTGATCGAACGCCCCGACGCGGGCGTGCGGCGTGACGCCGAAGAACGCCGTGAACGGCTGGCCGTGCCGCCCGGTTCCCTGGGGCGGCTCGACGAGCTCGCCGAGTGGCTCGCCGCCGCGCAGGCCGCCGTACCGGTCAAGCCGGTCGAGCACCCGCGGGTCGTGCTCTTCGCGGCCGACCACGGCGTGGCCTCGCTCGGCGTCTCCGCCCGCCCGGCCGGCTCGGCCCACGAGCTGGTCCGCAAGGTGCTGGACGGCGAGAGCCCCGTCTCGGTGCTCGCCCGCCGCCTCGGCGCCGGGATCCGGATCGTCGACGCGGGCCTGGACTGCGAGCCGGAGCTGCTGCCCGAGGAGGTCGTGCGCCACCGGGTACGCCGGGGCAGCGGCCGGATCGACGTCGAGAACGCCCTCACCGCGGAGGAGGCGGAGGCCGCGCTCCGCATGGGCATCGCCCTGGCCGACGAGGAGGCCGACGCCGGCACCGACCTCGTGGTCCTCGGCGACCTGAGCGTCGGCGGCACCACCGTCGCCGCCACCCTGATCGCGGCCCTGTGCGGCACGGACGCCTCCGTGGTCACCGGCCGCGGCGGCGCGACCATCGACGACCTGGCCTGGATGCGCAAGTGCGCCGCGATCCGCGACGCGCTGCGGCGGGCCCGGCCCGTGCTGGGCGACCAGATCGAGCTGCTCGCGGCGGTCGGCGGCGCCGACGTCGCCGCGATGACCGGCTTCCTGCTCCAGTGTGCGGTCCGCCGTACGCCGGTGATCCTCGACGGCGTGGTCTCGGCGGCCTGCGCCCTGGTGGCCCAGCGGGCCGCGTTCCGCGCCCCGGACTGGTGGCTGGCGGGCCAGGCGAGCGGCGAACCGGGACAGAGCAAGGCATTGGACCGCATGGCACTCAACCCGTTGCTCGATCACGGCGTCACAGTAGGAGAAGGAACCGGGGCGTTGCTCGCACTCCCCCTCGTCCAGGCGGCCGCCGCACTCGCTGCGGAGCTGCCCGTGCGTGAGGTGGAGGAGACGCACTGAGCCGCGGGGAACCGGCGCCGACCACGCCGGTTCCCGTGCTCTCATGTGAAGGATGATGCCCCATATCATCGCTTTTCATGGGAGAAGTCCGTTTGGCTACCGATATGACCGACCGGAAGACCGCCGGTGGGGACTCGGTCCGGGGGGAGAGCCGGGACACCGGCCGGAGCGCCGGCCCGGGCACCGGCGCAATCAGCGAGCGGGCGCGCCGCAGCGCGTCGTTCGCCGTCTGGTACCTCCGCACCGTCGCGTTCGTCAACTTCCTCAGCGCCGTGTGGGTGTCCCTCGGGGCCGACCTCCGCCGGCACAACTCCGAGGACTACTTCACCCCGTACATGCTGACGGCGGGCTTCGCGTCTGGCCTGTTCACGCTCTTCCTCGCGGTGACCATGCGGCGCCGCAAGCGCGCGGCGTGGATCCTCAACCTGGTGCTCAGCGGGCTGCTGCTGGCCGGACTCGCGCTGACGATGTTCTGGCCCGACCCGGACTTCGCCGCCATCCGCCGCCACCCGCAGAACTGGGTCTCCCTCGGCCTGACCGCCGCCTTCGTGGCCGCGCTGCTGCTGGGCCGCCGCGAGTTCTACGCCAAGGGCGACCGCTCCAACCCGAGGCTGGCCGCCGCCGTCGCCGTCCTGGGCCTGCTGGTCACCTCGTTGGCCGCCGCCCTGCTCGTGGGCGCCACCAACGCCACGCCCGAGCACGCCGAGGCCTCGTTCATGCACCGCTGGCGGTACGGCGTGATGCGCCTGGTCACGCTGGCCACCGACGACTCCGCGTACCCCGGCATCAACACCCCCGGCTGGGTCGACGTCGCCATCAACGTGCTGTCCACCCTGCTGCTCCTGGCCGTCCTGTACGCGGCCTTCCGCTCCCGCAAGGCGGTCGACCCCCTCACCGAGGACGACGAGGAGCGGCTGCGTGCGCTGCTGGCCCGGCAGGGCGACCGTGACTCGCTCGGCTACTTCGCGCTGCGCCGGGAGAAGAGCGTCATCTGGTCGCCCACCGGCAAGGCCGCCGTCACCTACCGCGTCATGGGCGGCGTATCGCTCGCCTCCGGCGACCCCATCGGCGACCCCGAGGCCTGGCCGGGCGCCATCGAGCCCTGGCTGGCCGAGGCCCGCGAACACGGCTGGGTGCCGGCCGTCATGGGCGCGAGCGAGGAAGCCGGCACGGTCTACGCGCGCCACGGCCTCGACGCCCTCGAACTCGGCGACGAGGCCATCGTCGAGACCGACGAGTTCACCCTCGAAGGCCGCGCCATGCGCACCGTCCGGCAGGCCTACAACCGGGTCAAGCGGGCCGGCTACGAGGTCCGCATCCGCCGCCACGCCGACATCCCGGCCGCCGAGATGGACGAGCTGCTGCGCCGCGCCGACGACTGGCGCGACGGCGCGACCGAGCGCGGCTTCTCCATGGCGCTTGGCCGGCTGGGCGACCCCGCCGACGGCCAGTGCGTGATGCTGGAGTGCACCGACGCCGAGGGCGAGCTGCGGGCCCTGCTGTCCTTCGTCCCCTGGGGCCCCAAGGGCCTCTCCCTCGACCTGATGCGCCGTGACCGCGACTCCGAGAACGGCCTGATGGAGTTCATGGTCATCGAACTCCTGCAGCGCTCCCGGGAGATCGGCATCACCCAGGTCTCCCTCAACTTCGCCATGTTCCGCTCGGTCTTCGAGCGCGGATCCCGGCTGGGCGCGGGCCCGGTGCTGCGTCTGTGGCGCTCGCTGCTCTCCTTCTTCTCGCGCTGGTGGCAGATCGAATCCCTCTACCGGGCCAACGCCAAGTACCGGCCCATCTGGGAACCGCGGTTCATGCTCTTCGAGAAGAGCTCCGACCTGCTGCGGATCGGCATCGCGGCGGGCCGCGCGGAGGGCTTCCTCGAAGCCCCGGGGCTCCCGAAGTGGGTGCACCGCAGACACCTGGAGAGCAAGCGTTGAGGGAGTTCGCCCGTCGCGAGTGGGGGCCCCTCTACCGGACGGTCCGGGAGGCCCTCGTCACCCGCAGGTGGCGCGCCGTTCCGATGACCCTGGGCGCGGTGGCCCTCACCTCGGTCTTCCAGATCGTCCAGAACCAGCCGTGGGGCTTCCGTCCCGTCCAGAACCTCGGCTCGGTGCACGCCACCGACCCGCTGTGGCTCGCCCTGCTGCGCACCCCGCTCTCCCTGTTCGTGCCGGCCCTGGACCTGCCGGTGTGGGGTGCGCTCGCGCAGATACTGCTGGTCTTCGGCATCGCGGAGATCTGCATCGGCTGGTGGCGGACCCTGCTGGTCGGGTACGTCGCCACGCTCGCCGGCACGACGTACGCGCGGATCGGCATCGCCCTGGGCCCCGACCACCCGCTCGGCCTGCCGGAGTCCGACAAGCTGGTCAACGACACCGGCCCGTCCGCGGCGGTGGTCGGCCTGGCGGTCTTCGTCTGCTGGCGGTACCGGGCGTACGTGACGGGCGGCGTGGTGATCCTGCTGATGGTGGGCGAGATCCTGGTCAAGAACAACCTGGCGGGCAAGGAGCACCTGGCCGCCATCGCGGCGGTCCTGGCGCTGATCGCGGTCCGCGTCGCGATCTGGGGCCCACCTCCGGTGCCGCCGGCCGTGGCGTCCGCCCGACGGGCGTCCCTCCCGTAGCCGGCGGAGCCATCCTGCACGGGGCCGGCGTCCGGGTGGGCCATGGCCGGCGGGGCCAGGGCCGGCGGGGCACCCGGCACGGGAGGGGGCGGGAAACCCGTACCCTCTCCCGGTGAGCACCCCACTGGCCCCCGGCCTCGCCCCCACCCGCCACTGGATGCGCCGCCATCCCCTGGCGATGGACGCGGTCCTGGCCCTCGGCGTGCTCGTCGCCATGGTGCTCGGCTCCTTCGTGGAGCCCTCCGGCATCCACGGCCGCCCCACCTTCGGCACCCGCACCCCCGACCTCCCCAGCCTCACCCTGATGCTCATCGGGGCCACCGCACTCGTCTTCCGGCGCCGCAGGCCCAAGGCCGTGCTCGCCGCCACCTGTGCCGTGTCCCTCGTCGAGCTGTTCGCGGGACCGCCCCGTGCACCGGTCCCCATGTGCGCCGTCGTCGCGCTCTACACGGTCGCCGCCAGCACCGACCGCCCCACCACCTGGCGGGTCGGCCTGCTCACCATGACCGGCCTCACCGCCGTGGCCATGCTGGTCGGCCCGCTGCCCTGGTACGCCCAGGAGAACCTCGGCATCTTCGCCTGGACCGGCATGGCCGCCGCCGCGGGCGACGCCGTCCGCAGCCGGCGCGCCTTCGTCGACGCCATCCGCGAGCGCGCCGAGCGCGCCGAACGCACCCGCGAGGAGGAGGCCCGCCGCCGGGTCGCGGAGGAACGCCTGCGCATCGCCCGCGACCTGCACGACGTGGTCGCCCACCACATCGCCCTGGTGAACGTCCAGGCCGGGGTCGCCGCGCACGTCATGGACAAGCGCCCCGACCAGGCCAAGGAGGCCCTGGCCCACGTCCGCGAGGCCAGCCGCTCGGCGCTCAACGAGCTGCGGGCCACCGTCGGCCTGCTCCGCCAGTCCGGGGACCCGGAGGCGCCCACGGAGCCCGCGCCCGGCCTCGGCGTGCTCGACGAGCTGGTCGACACCTTCCGCCACGCCGGGCTGCCGGTCGAGGTGGCCAGGGACTGTACGGACGCCCCGCTCCCCGCCTCGGTCGACCTGGCCGCGTACCGGGTCATCCAGGAGGCGCTGACCAACGTGCGCAAGCACGCCGGCCCCGACGCCCGGGCCGAGGTCAGCGTGGTCCGCGTGGGCCGCACGGTGGAGATCACCGTCCTCGACGGCGGCACCACCGACACCGTCGTCCCCGTCCCCGCCCCCGCCCCCGAACCCGGCGGAGGCCACGGCCTGCTCGGCATGCGCGAACGCGCCACCGCGCTCGGCGGCACCTGCACCGCGGGCCCCCGCTTCGGCGGCGGCTGGCGCGTCCATGCGATCCTGCCCCTGGAGACCGCGGGGGAGGAACGATGACGATCCGGGTGCTGCTGGCCGACGACCAGGCCCTGCTGCGCAGCGCTTTCAAGGTGCTGGTGAACTCGGAGGCCGACATGGAGGTCGTCGGGGAGGCCTCCGACGGCGCCGAGGCCGTCCGGCTGGCCAGGGAACAGGCCGCCGACGTGGTGCTGATGGACATCCGCATGCCCGGCACCGACGGGCTCACCGCCACCCGCATGATCAGCGCCGACCCCGAGCTGGCCGGCGTACGGGTCGTGATGCTGACCACCTTCGAGGTGGACGAGTACGTCGTCCAGTCCCTGCGCGCGGGCGCCTCCGGCTTCCTCGGCAAGGGCGCGGAACCCGAGGACCTCCTCGGCGCCATCCGGATCGCCGCCGCCGGCGAGGCCCTGCTCTCCCCGGCCGCCACCAAGGGCCTGATCGCGAAGTTCCTGGCCCAGGGCGGCGGTTCCGTCTCCGGCCCCGCCCAGGGCCAGCACGCGGAGCGGATGGCCACGCTGACCGGCCGGGAGCGCGAGGTCCTCGTCCACGTCGCGGCAGGCCTGTCCAACGACGAGATCGGCGGGCGGCTGGAGGTCAGCCCCCTCACGGTCAAGACCCACGTGAACCGGGCCATGGCCAAGCTCGGCGCCCGCGACCGCGCCCAACTGGTGGTCATCGCCTACGAATCGGGACTGGTCCGGCCCCGCGTGGACTAGTCCGCCCATTTCCGGGCAAGCCGGACGAGCGGTGAACGGCGCCCCACGGGTGGGGAGTACACCCCTGTACTCCAACCGCGGTATGCGGGAGATAAGGAAAGGGACCTGGGGGCGAGGATCCGGCCCCGGTGGATGGCCGAAGGTGGAGGCTGGGCGGCTCCGTACGCCCGACGCCCTGCCTGATCCGCCACGGAAGAGAGACCTCCACCCATGTCCTGGCTGTCCCGCTTCAGCCTCGCGCAACGGGCCCTGATCGGACTCGTCTCGATCGTCGCGCTCGTCTTCGGCGCCATCGCCATCCCGCAGCTCAAGCAGCAACTGCTGCCCTCCATAGAACTGCCCATGGTCTCGGTGCTCGCCCCCTACCAGGGCGCGTCCCCCGACGTGGTGGAGAAGCAGGTCGTCGAGCCCCTCGAAAGCACCATCAAGGCCGTCGACGGCATCACCGGCGTCACCTCCACCGCCAGCGAGGGCAACGCCCTCATCATGGCGACCTTCGACTACGGCGACAGCGGCACCAAGCAGCTCGTCGCCGACGTCCAGCAGGCGGTCAACCGGGCCCGCGCCCGGCTGCCCCAGGAGGTCGACCCGCAGGTCGTCGCCGGCTCCACCGACGACATCCCGACCGTCGTGCTCGCCGTCACCTCCGGCAAGGACCAGCAGGCCCTTGCCGACCAGCTGGAGCGCACCGTCGTCCCCGTCCTCCAGGACGTCGAGGGCGTCGGCCAGGTCAGCGTCGACGGCGTCCAGGACCTCCAGGTCACCGTCTCCCCGGATCCGGCGAAGCTCGCCGCCAGGGGACTCGACGCGGGCGCGCTCGCCCAGGCCCTCCAGGCCGGCGGCGCGACCTTCCCGGCCGGCTCCTTCGACGAGCAGGGCCAGAACCGCACCGTCCGCGTCGGCACCGGCTACACCTCGCTGAAGCAGGTGGAGGACCTGCGCCTGTCGGC
Organism: Streptomyces sp. NPDC101118; assembly: GCF_044759445.1. NCBI lineage: Bacteria > Bacillati > Actinomycetota > Actinomycetes > Kitasatosporales > Streptomycetaceae > Streptomyces > Streptomyces sp. NPDC101118. The sequence goes on from NZ_JBIVZG010000003.1 coordinate 262,275, forward strand.
CGGTGCCGGCAAGCCGGTCACCCGCCTCGGGGACGTCGCCACGGTGAAGCAGGAGCCGTCCGCGGCCGTCTCCATCACCCGCACCAACGGCAAGCCCAGCCTCGCCGTCGTCGTCACCATGGACAAGGACGGCAGCGCCGTCGCCATCTCCGACGCCGTCAAGGACAAGCTGCCCGGCCTGCGCGCCGACCTCGGCTCCGGCGCCGAGCTGACCGTCGTCAGCGACCAGGGCCCGGCCGTCTCGAAGTCCATCTCCAGCCTCACCACCGAGGGCATGCTCGGGCTGGTCTTCGCGGTGATCGTGATCCTGGTCTTCCTGGCCTCGCTCCGCTCGACCCTGGTCACCGCGGTCTCCATCCCGCTCTCGGTCGTCCTCGCGCTGATCGTGCTGTGGACCCGGGACCTGTCGCTCAACATGCTGACCCTGGGCGCCCTCACCATCGCCATCGGCCGCGTCGTCGACGACTCGATCGTGGTCCTGGAGAACATCAAGCGCCACCTCGGCTACGGCGAGGAGCGCGAGAGCGCCATCATCACCGCCGTGAAGGAGGTCGCCGGCGCGGTCACCTCCTCCACGCTGACCACCGTCGCGGTCTTCCTGCCCATCGGTCTGGTCGGCGGCATGGTCGGCGAGCTGTTCGGCTCGTTCTCCCTCACCGTCACCGCCGCGCTGCTGGCCTCGCTGCTGGTCTCGCTGACGGTCGTACCGGTCCTCTCCTACTGGTTCCTGCGCGCCCCGAAGGGCACCGACCCGGCCGACGCCGCGAGCGCCGCGGCCGCCCGGGCCGCCGCGGAGGAGAAGGAGGCCCGCAGCCTCCTGCAGCGCTCGTACGTGCCCGTGCTGCGGTTCGCGACCCGGCGCCGCATCACCTCCGTGGTCATCGCCCTCGTGGTGCTCTTCGGCACCTTCGGCATGGCGCCGCTGCTGAAGACCAACTTCTTCGACCAGGGCGAGCAGGAGGTGATGTCGGTCAAGCAGGAGCTGCCGCCCGGCACCTCCCTCGCCGCCTCCGACGAGGCCGCGCGCAAGGTCGAGAAGGCCCTCGACTCCGTCAAGGGCGTCAAGGACTACCAGGTCACCGTCGGCTCCTCCGGCTTCCTCGCGGCCTTCGGCGGCGGTACGGGCTCCAACCAGGCCCAGTACCAGATCACCCTGGAGGACGGCGCGACGTTCGAGGACACCCGCGACCGCCTCCAGGCGGAGCTGGACGGGCTCGACGGCATCGGCGAGACGAACATCGCCGCCGGCGACGGCTTCGGCAACCAGAACCTCAAGGTCGTGGTGAAGGCCGGCGACGCCGCCGTCCTCAAGCAGGCCACCGAGCAGGTGCGCAAGGCCGTCGCCGGCCTGAAGAACGTCAGCGACGTCCAGAGCGACCTCTCGCAGTCCGTGCCCCGCATCTCCGTCAGCGCCACCCCGAAGGCCGCCGAACTCGGCCTGAACCAGGCCGCCCTGGGCCAGCTCGTCGCCCAGTCCGTGCGCGGCAACCCGGTCGGCAAGGCCGTCCTGGACGACACCGAGCGCGACATCGTGGTCCGTTCGGCCCGCCCGGCCACCACCCTGGCCGAGCTCAGGGCGCTGCCCGTCGGCCCGCTGAAGCTCGGCGACGTCGCCACCGTCGAACTGGTCCCCGGACCGGTCTCGATGACCCGCATCGACGGCGCCCGCGCCGCCACCATCACCGCCCGCCCGGACGGCGACAACACCGGCGCGGTCAGCGCCGCCCTCCAGACCGAGCTGAAGAAGCTGGACCTGCCCGAGGGCGCCACCGCCGCCATCGGCGGCGTTTCCGAGGACCAGGACGACGCCTTCGCCTCCCTCGGCCTGGCGATGCTCGCGGCCATCGCGATCGTCTTCATGCTGCTGGTCGCGACCTTCCGGTCGCTCGTCCAGCCGCTGATCCTGCTGGTCTCCATCCCGTTCGCCGCCACCGGCGCGATCGGCCTGCTGATCGCCACCGGCACCCCGATGGGCGTCCCGGCGATGATCGGCATGCTGATGCTCATCGGCATCGTGGTCACCAACGCGATCGTGCTGATCGACCTGATCAACCAGTACCGGGCCCAGGGCCTGGGCGTGGTCGAGGCCGTGGTCGAGGGCGGCCGGCACCGCCTGCGCCCGATCCTGATGACGGCCCTGGCGACGATCTTCGCGCTGCTCCCGATGGCGCTCGGCGTCACCGGCGAGGGCGGCTTCATCTCGCAGCCGCTCGCCGTGGTCGTCATCGGCGGCCTGGTCACGTCGACGCTGCTGACCCTGCTGCTCGTGCCGACGCTTTACGCGATGGTCGAGCTCCGCAAGGAGCGCCGCCGGGACAAGCGCGCGGCGAAGCGCGCCAAGAAGGCCGGCACGGTCCCGGCCCCGGCCGCCGCGGCGGACGACGCGCCGGAGTCGGTCACGGTCTGACCCCGTGGCCCGTACGAAGCCCCCGCCCCCTCACCGAGAGGGGGCGGGGGCTTCGCCGTACGCGCGGGGGCCGGTCAGACCAGCTCCAGGAACTCCCGGGCGGCGTCCCGCACGGCCAGCAGCAGGCTGCGCTGCACCGCCACCGGGTCCAGGATCCGGCCCCGGCCGGTGAAGGAGCCGGTGCGGGCGTCGTACGTGCTGCGGGGCCAGGACTCGCAGCACTCGCGCACCACCTGGTCCGGGTCGCCCCCGCTGTTCGCGGCGATCACCCGTACCGGCTCGGTCAGCGCCTTCCCCAGCGCCCTGGCCACCACCCGTTCGTCCGCGCCCCTGGGTACCGGCAGCCTGCGCTCGCCGAGCACGGCGAACGCGTTGGCGGCGCCGGCCACCAGGCCCTCGTGCGCCGCGAGGCGGCTGATCCGCATCGCCTTGTGCGTCCGGAGCAGGGTGGACCTCCGGCCCACCGCGGCCTCCTCGGAGACGCGGACCAGCGCCACCCGGTGGGTCAGCTTCGCGACGCGCTCCCGGAGCCAGGCCTGGCGCACCGGGTCCGTCTCGAACGGCATGTCCCCGTGGAGCCGGTCGAGGAGCGTGCCGACCTCCTCGCGCCCGGGTGTTCCGGAGAAGACCGTGACCGCGCCGTCCGACCGCACCCACTCGGCGCGGCCGAATGCCCGCCTGCCGCCTTCGCGGAGTGCCGCCTGGGAGTCGAAGACCCGGCCGCCGGTCACGGTGGCGAGGTCGTGGAGCTGCTCCCGGAGCTGCGGCCCCCGGTGGTGCGTGGCCACCGCCAGCGCGCTCGCCGGGGGCAGGGCCCCGGCCACCTGCGGACCGATCTCGGGGGCGACGACGAGCAGGGGAGCGGCGGGGCCGAGCAGGGGCGGCAGGGCCTCGGGGGAGTGGAGGGGCACCGAGACCAGGGCGATGCGCGGGTCGGGGAGGGCGCGGGGCGCCTGCCGGGGGTGCACCGTCCCGTCGGCGGTCAGGTAGCCGCCGTCCAGCAGGTAGCCCTTGGGGAGTTCCAGGTGCACCCCGGGGGCGTGGCCCGGGTGGACCGTCATGACCCCCTCCACGCCGACCGCCTGCACCGCCTCGGTCACCAGGTCCGCGATCCGCTCGTCCGCCACGGCGGTGCGCAACGCGTTGGCGACGGTCTCGCGGTCGTTCGCCCCGTCGGGCCGGGCCTGGCGCATCACCATCCCGTCCAGCTTCACCTCGGCCGTCGCGAAGACCGCGTCCAGCGCCCGGGCCAGCCGGACCGGGTGGGCGCCGTCCGCGAGTTCGGCGAGGAGGGCCCGTACGAAGGAGGCGAAGACCAGCACGGCGCCGGCGGTGCCGTCGCCGACCTCCCGCTCCATCCGGGCAACCAGCGAGGTCACCAGTGCGTGGCCCAGGGCCGGGTAGCCGCCGGGTGGTGCCAGCCGTGCCACCACCTCGGCGGTGACCTGGCTGCGGAACGCGGGCCCGTCCTCGCCGGGCAGGACGAAGGGCCGCCCGTTGGGGCCGTAGGTGCGGTGCAGCGCCAGCGCCGTCCGCTCGATCCCGGCGTACAGCTCCGCGCCGACCGTGCCGCCCGGGGGGCGCGGCGACGTGGAGACGGGCCGGGTGGTGCCGTTGGCGCGCCGGGCGATCTTGAGGGTGCCCTTGCCGCCGAGCACCCAGTGCAGCGGGGTCTGGGGGGCCTCGGCCTCCAGCATCTCGTCCAGGACGTGGTGGTAGAGGTCCTCGGCGGAGACCTCGCCGTCGCCGTCCTGGTCGGCCCTGCCGGAGGCCAGGCCCTCGACCACGGCCCGGGTGAAGACCGACAGCTGCCCGCGGCCGGTCTGGGTGGCCTCCTCGGCGTCCGCCCCCGCGTCCTCCTCCCAGGCCTGCTGGAGTTCGTCCGTGGCGGTGATCACCACGATGCCGGTGCCGTCGGACTCCCTCGGGACGAGGGGGCCGTCCGGCACCCGGAACTGCTCCTGCAGGTGCACGGTGGTGTCGCCCTTGGCGCCGGGGCGGAAGGCCCCGCTGTAGCAGCAGTCGAGCAGCACGAGGATCCTGCGGGCGCGGCAGGCGTTCAGCAGGCTGCTGAGGACCGTCGCCGGCAACGAGCTGGTCGTCAGCCGGTTCTTCTTCGTGTTGCTGGCCGCGAAGTAGAGCTCCAGCTTCGAGTTCTTGATGCCGTGGCAGGACAGGTACAGCAGCAGCTGGTCGTCCGGCTTCCGGTCGGCGAAGAAGTCCTCGACGGCGCTGCCGATCACGTGGGCAGGCTGGTCCAGGACCGTCTGGACCTCGTAGTTCCCGATCGACGGATCGGCCAGCACCCCGGCGAGCGCGTCGGCGTCCCGGCCGGGGGCGGTGAGCGGCTTGAGGAGGGCGTCCTCGTACGTCGACGTCGCGATGACCAGTGCGTTACGCACCGCCATCGATCGCCTCCCGGCCCGGCTCGGGGAGCCGCTCCGCGGCCGGCGCCGCGGACTGGGCGATGAAGTGGTCCAGCAGCTGCTGGCGCTGGGCCTTGGTCAGCCCGGAGGCGGCGTACTCGTTCCCGCCGATCTTGACCCACACCCGGCGGGAGGCCGCCCACTGCACCCAGCCCTCGAACGCCGTCAGGAGGGCGGGGAACAGGGTGGGGCCGACCGTGACGGCCAGCTCGGTGAGCGAGGCCAGGCCCTCCGACTTGGAGCCGGGGGCGGCCTCGGCGGCCCTGGGCGCCACGTCGTCCACGCCCAGCTCCTCCAGCAGGGTCTGGACCTCCGCGCGGGCCTCCTCCTGCCCGCGTGCGTCGGCGTCCTCGCCCGCATCGACCAGGACCTCGATGGACTGCGTCGTCGTCATCGGTGAACTCCCCTCGTATGGGGGGAGGTTATGCGAAAGGGGCACCCCTGGGGGTGCCCCTTTCACCAACGGGTGCGGCCGGTCACGTCACGGCCGCGCGCGGCCGCTACGGCAGCGCCAGCATCCGCTCCAGCGCCAGCTTGGCGAAGCTCTCGGTCTCCTTGTCGACCTGGATCTGGTTGACGAGGTTGCCCTCGGCCAGGGACTCCAGGGTCCACACCAGGTGGGGGAGGTCGATGCGGTTCATCGTCGAGCAGAAGCAGACCGTGCGGTCGAGGAAGATGACTTCCTTGTCCTCGGCGGCGAATCGATTCGCCAGCCGCTTGACCAGGTTCAGCTCGGTGCCGATGGCCCACTTGGAGCCGGCCGGGGCCGCCTCCAGAGCCTTGATGATGTACTCGGTCGAGCCGACGTAGTCGGCCGCGGCGACGACCTCGTGCTTGCACTCGGGGTGCACCAGGACGTTGACGCCCGGGATGCGCTCGCGCACGTCGTTGACCGAGTCCACGCTGAACCGGCCGTGCACCGAGCAGTGCCCGCGCCACAGGATCATCTTCGCGCCGCGCAGCTCCTCGGCGGTCAGGCCGCCGTTGGGCTTGTGCGGGTTGTAGACCACGCAGTCCTCCAGCGACATGCCCATGTCGCGGACGGCCGTGTTGCGGCCCAGGTGCTGGTCCGGCAGGAAGAGCACCTTCTCGCCCTGCTCGAAGGCCCACTCCAGGGCCTTCTTCGCGTTCGAGGACGTGCAGATGGTGCCGCCGTGCTTGCCGGTGAAGGCCTTGATGTCGGCGGAGGAGTTCATGTACGAGACGGGTACGACCTGCTCGGCGACGCCGGCCTCGGTCAGCACGTCCCAGCACTCGGCGACCTGCTCGGCGGTGGCCATGTCCGCCATCGAGCAGCCCGCGGCGAGGTCGGGGAGGACCACCTTCTGGGCGTCGCCCGTCAGGATGTCCGCGGACTCGGCCATGAAGTGCACGCCGCAGAAGACGATGTACTCGGCCTCCGGCCTGGCCGCGGCGTCGCGGGCCAGCTTGAAGGAGTCGCCGGTCACGTCGGCGAACTCGATGACCTCGTCGCGCTGGTAGTGGTGGCCGAGGATGAAGACCTTGTCCCCGAGCTTCTCCTTGGCCGCGCGGGCCCGCTCCACCAGGTCCGGGTCGGACGGCGACGGCAGGTCACCGGGGCACTCCACGCCGCGCTCGCTCTTCGGATCGGCCTCGCGGCCGAGCAGGAGCAGGGCGAGAGGTGTGGGCTGGACGTCGAGGTCCTGCCGGGGCTGGGCGGTGGTCACGAGACACGCACCCTTTCTGTTCTGCGGATGCGTTGCGCTTCCGCTGAGCTCACTTCTCGTCTACTTGACGTTATCTATCATAACCGCTTCACGTCAGTTTGACGATGGATGATTGTGTCGATGTGACGAATTCGCCCGGCCGGTCAGGCGGCTCCACGGGCGCTCGAGTGTGTGCGAGCATGAATATCTGAAACAAGCGTCAGGCCCGGAATGAATCCGCGGCCGCGTCGGTTCCTACCGACGGCAAGAGTCCGACGTTTCCCTGCCCCGGCGGGGAGCCGCCCACTTCGGGAGTGAATGCAGATGTCCGTTCAGGACGACAAGACCACTGTGAGCGACGGCATCCTCCTGTCCGACGCCGCCGCAGCCAAGGTCAAGGGCCTGCTGGAGCAGGAAGGCCGCGACGACCTGGCGCTGCGCGTCGCCGTCCAGCCCGGTGGCTGCTCGGGCCTGCGCTACCAGCTCTTCTTCGACGAGCGCTCCCTCGACGGTGACGTCGTCAAGGACTTCGACGGCGTCAAGGTCGTCACCGACCGCATGAGCGCCCCGTACCTGGGCGGCGCCTCGATCGACTTCGTCGACACCATCGAGAAGCAGGGCTTCACGATCGACAACCCGAACGCCACGGGCTCCTGCGCCTGCGGCGACTCCTTCAGCTAAGCCTGGAGAGAGCCCCCAGCACGCGCCGAGGGCGGCGGTACCGGCACCGGTACCGCCGCCCTCGGCGTTTCTCGGGAACGCCCGCTACCTGCTGCGCGGCAGCTCCTTGCCCGTGGTGGCGTCCACCACCTTGCGGCCGCCCAGCGGCTGCTCCAGCGTCACCGTCAGCGACATCTCCTGGGCGATCAGGATGCACGCCCGGCCCGGCTCACGGGGCGTGTCGGTGATCTTGACCGTCACCGTCCCGGGGTGCTCCCGCACCTCCGCCGCGTACGTGCTGCACACCCCGCCCCAGAAGTGCACCGTCAGCTTCCGGCCGTCCTCCTGGTACGAGAACCCCGGCACCGTTCCCACCGGACCCGGCCGCACCTCGTCCTCACCCTCCAGCGCGACCTGCGCCACCGTGTGCCCCGGCCCGCCGTCCCGGCCGGCCACCTCGAACAGCCAGGCCGGCACCAGCTGCCGCGGCCCGGGGCCGGAGCGCGGGGTCAGCCCCAGCACGGCCCGCTCGACCGTCTCGCGGCGCGGCTGCTTCGGCAGCGCGGTGCCCGGCTCGCACGGATCGGGCACCGACGGGACCGCCCCGTCCGTCCCGGAGCCCGCGCCCGGCTCCGCGCCGGTGTCCGGCACCGGGGTCGCACAGCCGGCGACCTCCGCACCGGACCGCGCCGCGTTCAGCCGGTCCAGCGCCTGCTGCGCACCCACCACCGGCTGCTCGACGTTGCGCACCGGCGCCTTCAGGTTCCCGTCGGCCTTGGCCACCGCGCCGTCCGGGCCGACCAGCACCGTGGTCCGCCAGCCGGAGGTGGGCAGCCCGCCGATCACCGGATCGGCGTTCACCACCCGCAGCGGGCCCTGGACCTGCCGCGCGTCGAGCTTCGCGCCGTCCTGGCCGGCGGCCTTCAGCACCGGCACCGCCGCAGCCCTGGCCGCCGCCTCGCCGACCGGCGACCGCCCGTCGCCCTCCGGGGGCGTCACGGGGCCGCAGGTGTCTTTCCCCTTCTGGCAGTCGTCCCCGCCCCCGGACCGGTACGCCGTGTAGGTCCACGTCCCGGGCGCCTGCCGGGTCACGGTGAGCCGCGGGCCGTCGGGGTCGCGCACCACCCCGGCCTGCCACTGCTCGCCCGACAGCCGGGGCTCGCCCGGGATGCCGAGGGCCGCCGCGAGCCGGGCCACCTCCTGCTTGGTCACCTCGCCGGTGACGTCGTACGCCGGAGCCCTGCCCGGACCCCCGGGCAGCTTTCCCTCCGCCACGTACACCACGCCGCCGCCCGACGGGTCGGGCTCGCCCGGCGCGATGCCCGGCGGGGGAGTGCTCCCGTCCGCCGCGCCCTGCCGCGCGGCCGTGGCCGTGTCGCCGAGCGCGGCCCGCGGGTCACCGCCCGCCGACGCCGCCGCCCACCAGGCGCCACCGCCCGCCAGCAGCACCGTGGCCGCCGCCGCGACCACGACCGGCCCCGGCCGACGGCGTACCCGGCCGGTGTGCTCGCCCGCCCGCTCGTCTTCGCTGCTCACCGCATCGCTCCTTCGCCCGTCCACGGGACCGTGGTGCGTATGGGACGAAAGACTGGAGCAAGCGGTTCCCCGGAGGTCAGTCCCCGTACTGCGCAGTGCCCGCGATCAGCCGGACGGAGGAGCTCGGCACGCGCACGCCGTGGATCTGCGAGGGGGCCACGCGGACGGGGCGGGGCTCCGCCGGCACCGTCCAGTGCGGCGCCATCCGCGCACAGTCGCCGAGCAGCTCGGCCAGACCCGGCTCGGCCCCTTCCCGGGCGGAGTCGTTCACGCTGTACTGCCTCATGCGCTGCTCCCGATTCTGTGAGGGGTACCGGCACCGTACGCACGATGATCTACGCGAAGAAAGCCCTACTATCGGGTAGTTTTGACCGGTCTCCATGGGGGGTCAAGACCGGGTAGCGTTGACTGTCACCCTTCGCCCCCTGCAGGAGCATCCACGCCGTGCGTATCGCAGTCACCGGCTCCATCGCCACCGACCACCTCATGACCTTCCCCGGCCGCTTCGCCGACCAGCTGGTCGCGGACCAGCTGCACACGGTCTCCCTCTCCTTCCTCGTCGACAACCTCGACGTGCGGCGGGGTGGCGTGGGCCCGAACATCTGCTTCGGCATGGGCCAGCTCGGCGCCAACCCGATCCTGGTCGGCGCGGCCGGCTCCGACTTCGACGAGTACCGCGCCTGGCTCGACCGGCACGGCGTCGACACCCGCTTCGTGCGGATCTCCGAGGTCCTGCACACCGCCCGCTTCGTGTGCACCACGGACGCCGACCACAACCAGATCGGCTCCTTCTACACCGGCGCCATGAGCGAGGCCCGCCTCATCGAGCTCAAGTCCGTGGCCGACCGGGTCGGCGGCCTGGACCTGGTCCTGATCGGAGCCGACGACCCCGAGGCGATGCTGCGCCACACCGAGGAGTGCCGTACCCGCGGCATCCCCTTCGCGGCGGACTTCTCGCAGCAGATCGCCCGCATGGACGGCGACAACATCCGCACCCTCATGGAGGGCGCGACCTACCTCTTCTCCAACGAGTACGAGAAGGGCCTCATCGAGTCGAAGTCCGGCTGGACCGACGAGGAGATCCTGGCCAAGGTCGGCACCCGCGTCACCACCCTCGGCTCGCGCGGCGTGCGCATCGACCGCGTCGGCCACGAGCCGATCACCGTGCCGTGCCCGCCGGAGGAGCGCAAGGTCGAGCCCACGGGCGTCGGCGACGCCTTCCGCGCCGGCTTCCTGACCGGCCTCTCCTGGGGCGTCAGCCTGGAGCGCGCCGCCCAGCTCGGCTGCATGCTGGCCACCCTGGTCATCGAGACCTTGGGCACCCAGGAGTACACCCTGGCCCGCGCCCACTTCATGGAGCGCTTCACCAAGGCCTACGGCGACGAGGCCGCCGCCGAGATCAAGGCGCACCTGAACGTCTGACGTTCTCCGGGGCTCCGCCCCGACCCCCCCACGCCCCGAACGCCGGAGGACCGAGCCCCGCCGGCGTTCGGGGAGCGGGGCCCGGGGCGGAGCCCCGGAGCGCGGAACCGGACCACCGGACTACACCAGCCGGCGGACGCGGTACGCGGTGCCGGCGGCCGCCGGCGACTCGCCCAGGTACTCCTGGCCCCGCATCGCGCACCACGCCGGAATGTCCAGCCGCGCCACCTCGTCGTCGGACAGCACGGTCACCGTCCCCCCGACCGGCACCCGCCCGATCGCCTTCCCGAGCTCGATCACCGGCTGCGGGCAGCGCAGCCCCAGCGTGTCCAGCTCCAGCGACTCGACGTCCGGCGTCACGTCCGTCGCCGCCGGTACGACGCCCAGCTGCTCCCGCACCCCGGCCACCGCCCCCGGCAGCACCTCCAGGAAACGGTTCACCTCCTCCGCGGTCGTGCCCATCGGCAGCGACACCCGGACGTTCCCCTCGGACAGCACGCCCATCGCCTTCAGCACGTGGCTGGGCGTCAGGGTCGAACTCGTACAGGACGAACCGGACGAGACGGAGAACCCGGCCCGGTCCAGCTCGTGCAGCAGCGTCTCCCCGTCGACGTACAGACAGGAGAACGTGACCACGTGCGGCAGCCGCCGGTCCGCCGCGCCCACCACCTCGACGTCCGGCACCAGCCGGGCCACCCGGCGCCGGATCCGGTCCACCAGCACCCGCAGCCGCCGCGCCTCCTCCTCGGCCTCGGCCCGCACCGCCCGCAGGGAGGCCGCGGCCGCCACGACCGCCGGGATGTTCTCGAACCCCGCGGACCGGCCCGACTCCCGCCCGTCCGCCGGGCCTTGGGGCGCGAACCGCACCCCCTTGCGCACCGCCAGCAGCCCGACGCCCGCCGGACCGCCCCACTTGTGCGCGCTGCCGGCCAGCAGCGACCAGTCGCCCGGCACCGCTCCCCAGGCCAGTGACTGGGCCGCGTCCACCAGCAGCGGCACACCCGCCTCCCGGCACATCTGTGCGACCTCGGCGACCGGCTGCTCGGTGCCCACCTCGTGGTTGGCGGACTGGAGACAGGCCAGCGCGGTGTCCGGCCGCAGGGCCGCGGCGTACTCCACGGGGGAGACGGCGCCCGACCGGTCCACGGGCACCTCGGTGGTGGTGCCGCCCCGTGCCCCGTGTGCCGCCGCCGAATGAAGGACAGAACTGTGTTCGACCGCTGATACGACCAGGTGACCGCCGACCCGGCGACGGCCCGCGAGCGCCCCTTCGATGCCGAGGTGAACCGCGCGCGTCCCCGAAGGAGTGAACACCAGCTCGTCGGGACGGCACCCGACGGCCTCCGCCGCCGTCTCCCGTGCCGCGTCCAGCAGCAGCCTGGCCCGCCGCCCCTCACGGTAGAGCCGGGCGGGGTCGGCCCAGCCCTCGTCGATCGCGGCCAGCAGCGCCTGCCGGGCGACGGGGTGGAGCGGTGCGGAGGAAGCGGAGTCGAAGTACGGCACCCGCCCACGCTAGCCGCGGGCTGCGCCGATCGAGGTCAGGGGGCGTCAGATAGCGCCCGAACCCCGCCGATCGGGGGCAGTTGGACCGTCCCCCGGAAGGCGGAGCCACCCCTTCGGGGGCTGTAGCGGCGCGTTGGGCACCCTCCCCGCGCGACCCCAAATAGCGTCCAGTAGGGTTTGGTCCGCATAAACATCCAAACCCCTGCCCGCGTCAGGGCCGGCGACCGACCCGCGAGACGGCCGCAGCCGGTCGCGCGGGCCGAGACTCTCGGGAAGGCGCTACGTGAGTCCCTACGGCTCCGACCGCTCGCCGCGGCGCCCGATGCGGCGGAAGCTGCTGCAGGCGCTGACTGCGGGTATGGTCCTGGCGACCGCCACTGGTTGCTCGTATACCTGGAAAGACTTCCCCCGCCTCGGAATGCCCACCCCGGTCACCGAGGAGGCGCCGCGCATCCTCTCCCTGTGGCAGGGATCGTGGGCGGCCGCCCTGGCCACCGGTGTTCTGGTCTGGGGCCTGATCCTGTGGAGCGTCATCTTCCACCGGCGCAGCCGCACCAAGGTGGAGGTCCCGCCGCAGACCCGGTACAACATGCCCATCGAGGCGCTGTACACCGTGGTCCCGCTCATCATCGTGTCCGTGCTGTTCTACTTCACCGCACGTGACGAGTCGAAGCTGCTCGCCCTCGACAAGCCGGCCCACACGATCAACGTGGTCGGCTACCAGTGGAGCTGGGGCTTCAACTACGTCGAGGACGTCGACGGCGACGCGGCCACCCCGTCCGCGGGCGAGGTTCCGAAGGAGCTCGCCTCGATCCCGGACAAGTACACCAAGGAATTCCCTGCGGGCGCCGAGGGCGTCTACACCAAGGGTGTCCCGAGTGACCGCAACCCGCAGAACGGCAACCCGGGTCCGACCCTCTGGCTCCCCAAGGGCGAGAAGGTCCGTTTCATCCTGTCGTCGAACGACGTCATCCACTCCTTCTGGGTGGTGCCGTTCCTCTTCAAGCAGGACGTCATCCCGGGCCACACCAATGTCTTCGAGGTGACCCCCTCCCAGGAGGGCACCTTCATGGGCAAGTGCGCCGAACTCTGCGGCGTCGACCACTCCCGGATGCTCTTCAACGTCAAGGTCGTCTCCCCGGAGCGCTACCAGGCGCACCTGAAGGAGCTGGCTGAGAAGGGTCAGACCGGCTACCTCCCGGCGGGCATCAAGCAGACCGACCCGGCCCGGAACTCGGAGACGAACAAACTGTGAGCATCCTCAACGAACCTCAGGGTGCCGCCGCAGCCGACTCGTATGAGAACGAGCTGCCGGTGCGGCGCAAGCAGCCGGGCAACGTCGTCGTCAAGTGGCTGACCACCACCGACCACAAGACGATCGGCACGCTCTACCTGGTCACCTCGTTCGTGTTCTTCATCATCGGCGGCATCATGGCCCTGGCCATGCGCGCCGAGCTTGCCCGTCCGGGCACGCAGATCATGTCGAACGAGCAGTTCAACCAGGCGTTCACGATGCACGGCACGATCATGCTGCTGATGTTCGCGACGCCGCTGTTCGCCGGATTCGCGAACTGGATCATGCCGCTCCAGATCGGTGCGCCCGACGTGGCGTTCCCGCGGCTGAACATGTTCGCGTACTGGCTGTACCTCTTCGGCTCGACCATCGCGGTCGCCGGCTTCGTCACCCCGCAGGGTGCCGCCGACTTCGGCTGGTTCGCCTACTCCCCGCTGTCGGACGCGGTCCGCTCGCCGGGCATCGGCGCCGACATGTGGATCATGGGTCTGGCCTTCTCCGGCTTCGGCACGATCCTCGGCTCGGTCAACTTCATCACCACGATCATCTGCATGCGCGCGCCCGGCATGACGATGTTCCGCATGCCGATCTTCACCTGGAACGTGCTGCTGACCGGTGTCCTGGTCCTGCTCGCCTTCCCGGTCCTCGCGGCCGCGCTCTTCGCGCTGGAGGCCGACCGCAAGTTCGGCGCCCACGTGTTCGACGCGTCGAACGGTGGAGCACTGCTGTGGCAACACCTCTTCTGGTTCTTCGGACACCCAGAGGTGTACATCATCGCGCTGCCGTTCTTCGGCATCATCTCCGAGGTCATCCCGGTCTTCTCCCGCAAGCCGATGTTCGGTTACATCGGCCTGATCGGCGCGACGATCGCGATCGCCGGCCTCTCCGTGACCGTGTGGGCGCACCACATGTACGTCACCGGCGGTGTGCTGCTGCCGTTCTTCTCCTTCATGACCTTCCTGATCGCGGTCCCGACCGGTGTGAAGTTCTTCAACTGGATCGGCACCATGTGGAAGGGCTCGCTGTCCTTCGAGACCCCGATGCTCTGGGCCGTCGGCTTCCTGATCACCTTCACCTTCGGTGGTCTGACCGGCGTCATCCTGGCCTCGCCCCCGATGGACTTCCACGTCTCCGACTCGTACTTCGTCGTCGCGCACTTCCACTACGTCATCTTCGGCACCGTGGTCTTCGCGATGTTCTCCGGCTTCCACTTCTGGTGGCCGAAGTTCACGGGCAAGATGCTGGACGAGCGCCTGGGCAAGATCACCTTCTGGACGCTGTTCGTGGGCTTCCACGGCACGTTCCTGGTGCAGCACTGGCTGGGTGCCGAGGGCATGCCGCGTCGCTACGCGGACTACCTCGCCGCCGACGGCTTCACCGCCCTGAACACCGTCTCCACGATCAGCTCGTTCCTGCTCGGCCTGTCGATGCTTCCCTTCATGTACAACGTGTGGAAGACCGCCAAGTACGGCAAGAAGATCGAGGTCGACGACCCGTGGGGCTACGGCCGCTCGCTCGAGTGGGCGACGTCCTGCCCGCCGCCGCGGCACAACTTCCTCACGCTGCCGCGCATCCGCTCGGAATCGCCGGCGTTCGACCTGCACCACCCTGAGATCGCGGCCCTCGACCACCTCGAGGACCACGGCTCGACCAAGGCCGTCGCTGGTGGCAAGGAGGCCGGCAAGTGAAGATCCAGGGCAAGATGTTCCTCTGGCTCTCCGCCTTCATCCTGATCATGGCCGTCGTGTACGGCGTGTGGTCGAAGGAGCCGGCGGGCACCACCGCGCTGTTCCTGGCCTTCGGCCTGTCCGTGATGATCGGCTACTACCTGGCCTTCACGGCCAAGCGTGTCGACGCCATGGCGCAGGACAACAAGGAGGCGGACGTCGCGGACGAGGCCGGCGAGCTCGGCTTCTTCTCCCCGCACAGCTGGCAGCCGCTCTCCCTGGCCATCGGTGGCGCGCTCGCGTTCTGCGGCGTCATCTTCGGCTGGTGGCTGCTGTACTTCTCCACCCCGATCATCCTGGTCGGCCTGTGGGGATGGGTCTACGAGTACTACCGCGGTGAGAACGCGAACCAGTAGCACTCGCGGCTGAACCGACGACGGAGGCCCGGGCACCCCTCAAGGGGGCGCCCGGGCCTTCGCGTTGCGTGCGGACGGGTGGCAGCCGATCCCTCGTTTGCAGGCACCCGGCGCGCCGTGGTTGCCATCTGTTCATAGCGTTATGGCATGAGTCACACACCGCGTCTTTGGACGGTACTCAGCTGCTCCCTGCTGGTCGCGTCCCTCGGGGCCGGGGCCACCGCGTGCGGGACCGGGGACCACCCGCTCTCCGCCTCCCCGTACGACGCGGCCGACCAGGTCGCCTTCAACCAGAAGGCCGGCAGCCGGCCGATCGACCCCGACCGCCCCCTGGAGGTCACCCTCAAGGGCGAGGACGGCCGCATCACCGACGTCACCGTCACCGACACCCACGGCCGCCGCCTGGCGGGCGAACTCTCCGCGGACGGCGACCGCTGGCACAGCACCGCGGCGCTCGCCGCCGGCGTCCGCTACGCCCTCACCGTCAGCACGGAGGACGAGGACGGCGCCCCCGGACGCCGCACCCTGAGCTTCGAGACCACCCCGGCCAAGAAGCTCCTCAAGGCCGAGTTCGGCCCGGACGCGGGCACCTACGGCGTCGGCCAGCCCATCACGGCCGAACTCAGCGAACCGGTCAAGGACAAGGCCGCCCGCGCCGTCGTCGAACGCGCCCTGGTCGTGGAGTCCAGCCCCCGCGTCGACGGCTCCTGGTACTGGGTGGACGACAAGAAGCTGCACTTCCGCCCCAAGGAGTACTGGCCCGCCAACTCCACCGTCTCCGTACGGAGCAACCTGGAGGGGGTCCGGGTCGGCGACCACCTGTACGGCGCCGCCGCCACGCCCCTGAAGCTCACCATCGGCGACCGGGTCGAGGCCATCACCGACGCCTCCGCGCACCAGCTCACCTTCAAGCGCAACGGAGAAGTGATCAACACCATTCCGGTGACCACCGGAAAGCCCGGCTTCTCCACCCGCAACGGGGTCAAGGTCGTGCTGGGCAAGGAGTACTTCGTACGGATGCGCGGCACCAGCATCGGCATCGCCGAGGGCAGCTCGGAGTCGTACGACCTGCCCGTCTACTACGCCACCAGGGTCACCTGGAGCGGTGAATACGTGCACGCTGCACCCTGGTCGGTGGGCTCCCAGGGCTACGAGAACGTCAGCCACGGCTGCACCGGCATGAGCACCGGCAACGCCGCCTGGTTCTACGAGAACATCCGCGCCGGCGACATCGTGAAGGTCGTCAACAGCATCGGCAACGAGATGGACACCTTCGGCAACGGCTTCGGCGACTGGAACCTGGCCTGGGACAAGTGGCGCCAGGGCAGCGCCCTGCTCGCCGGCACCCCCGACCGGACCCCGGCGGACACGGCACGGCTGCGGCCCCAGGTGTAACCGCCGGGGCGGAAGGGGCGCGGTCCGCCCGAAGGGGCGTGCAGGCCCGCAGGAGGCGCCGTACGGCCCGTACGGCGCCTCCCGGGCGTCGAGCGGGCCGTCAGGCGGCGCGGGACAGCCGCTTGCGCAGCAGCGCCGCCAGCGTGTCCGGGAACTCGACCGGGTCCACCGGCAGGGTGACCGCGGCGTCGGCCCGGCTCCAGGTCGCCAGCCAGGCGTCCTGCGGGCGCCCGATCAGCAGCAGCACGGGCGGGCAGTTGAAGACCTCGTCCTTGATCTGCCGGCACACGCCCATGCCGCCCGCCGGCACCGCCTCGCCGTCCAGGACGCAGAGGTCGATCCCGCCGTCGTCCAGGGCCTTCAGCACCGCGGGCAGCGTCGCGCACTCAAGGAACTCCAGCGGCGGCACGTCCGACGCGGGCCGGCGCCCCGCCGCAAGCCGCACCTGCTCCCGGGTATTGGCGTCGTCGCTGTAGACCAGGACCCTCGCAGTCGCCCGCATCGTTCCTCCACGTGTCACATGAATCACGTTGATGATGCGCGGATGCTACTCCGTCCGACGCCCCCTCAACATCGGTTCGGACAGCCGTCTGATGGGCCGTTCGGGCAGTGCACACCCCCCGGACACTCCGAACGGCACCCCCCGGGGTGAGGGCGGGATAAGCGACCGACATAATGTCGGTCGTGGCGACAGCAACGACAGTAGATACCGGGCACGCGCACCCGACGGTCAATCGGCCGAACCTCGTCAGCGTCGGAACCATCATCTGGTTGAGTTCCGAGCTGATGTTCTTCGCGGCCCTTTTCGCGATGTACTTCACCCTGCGATCGGTGACGGGCACCGAGTACTGGTCGGAACAGGCAGAGGCCCTGAACCTTCCCTTCTCGGCGACGAACACCACGATCCTGGTGCTCTCCTCCCTCACCTGCCAGCTCGGCGTCTTCGCCGCCGAGCGCGGTGACGTGAAGAAGCTCCGCACCTGGTTCGTGATCACCTTCGTGATGGGTGCGATCTTCATTGGCGGCCAGGTGTTCGAGTACACCGAGCTGGTCAAGCACGAGGGCATGTCGCTCTCGTCCGGCCCCTACGGCTCGGTCTTCTACCTGACCACCGGCTTCCACGGTCTGCACGTGACGGGCGGTCTCATCGCCTTCCTGCTGGTCCTGGGCCGGACGTACGCGGCCAAGAGGTTCACCCACGAACAGGCCACTTCGGCCATCGTCGTGTCCTACTACTGGCACTTCGTCGATGTTGTCTGGATCGGCCTCTTCGCCACGATCTACCTGATCAAGTAATCGGGCCCGGCCCGACACTCATCCAGCAAGCACCGACGCAGAAGATCCTGACACCGGGGTAATCCGTGAAAAAGCTCTCCGCACGACGACGCCATCCGCTGGCGGCGGTCGTCGTTCTACTCCTCGCGCTGGCGGCCACTGGGGGGCTGTACGCCGCCTTCGCCCCCGCGGGCAAGGCGCAGGCCGATGAAACCGCCCAGTCCCTCGCCATCGAGGAGGGCCAGAAGCTCTACGCCGTCGGCTGTGCCACCTGTCACGGCCCGTCCGGTCAGGGTTCCTCCGACGGCCCCAGCCTGGTCGGCGTGGGCGCTGCCGCGGTCGACTTCCAGGTGAGCACGGGCCGCATGCCCGCCCAGCAGCCGGGCGCGCAGGTCCCGCGCAAGAAGAACATCTACACCCAGGCGCAGATCGACCAGCTCGCCGCGTACATCGCCTCCCTCGGTGCCGGCCCCGCCGTGCCGAGCGAGAAGCAGTACGACCCGGCCGGAGCCGACGTCGCCCGGGGTGGCGTGCTCTTCCGCAACAACTGCGCGCAGTGCCACAACTTCACCGGTGAGGGCGGTGCGCTGACCTACGGCAAGTACGCGCCGAACCTCGAGGGCGTGGAGCCGAAGCACATCTACGAGGCCATGCTCACCGGCCCGCAGAACATGCCCTCCTTCCCGGACAGCACCATGCCGGAGAAGGAGAAGAAGGACATCATCGCGTACCTGAAGACCGTCAACGGAGACGAGTCCGCGAGCCCCGGTGGCCTCAAGCTCGGCGGCCTCGGCCCCGTCAGCGAAGGCCTGTTCGGCTGGGTGTTCGGTCTGGGTGCGCTCATCGCTGTCGCCGTCTGGGTCGCGGCCCACACCGCTAAGGCCAAGAAGTCATGAGTAGCCAAGACATTCCCGAAGAGAACCTGCCGAGCGAGCAGGACGCGCACCACGGTGGTGTAGCGGTTGCGGACGACCCGTTCGCCGACCCGGGCCTGCCGGCCCACAAGCCGCGCATCCAGGACATCGACGAGCGCGCCGCGAGGCACTCCGAGCGCACCGTCGCCCTCCTGTTCACGGTGTCGATGCTGGCCACGATCGGCTTCATCGCCTCCTACGTGGCCATCCCCGTCGACAAGATCGTGTTCATCTGGCCGTTCGGCCACGTGAGCGGGCTCAACTTCGCGCTGGGTCTGACCCTGGGCACCGCCCTCTTCTGCATCGGCGCGGGCGCGGTCCACTGGGCCCGCACCCTGATGTCCGACGTGGAGATCGCCGACGACCGCCACGAGATCGCGGCGTCGCCGGAGGTCAAGGCCGCGGTCATGCAGGACTTCGCGGACGGCGTCAAGGACTCCGACCTGCCGCGCCGCAAGCTGATCCGCAACACGATGCTCGGCGCGCTGGCCATGGTCCCGCTGTCCGGCGTCGTGCTGCTGCGCGACCTCGGCCCGCTGCCGGAGAAGAAGCTCCGCACCACGTCGTGGGCCAAGGGCAAGCTGCTCATCAACCAGAACACGATGGAGCCGCTGCGTCCCGAGGACGTCGCCGTCGGTTCGCTGACCTTCGCCCAGCCCGAGGGCCTGGAGGAGGACCAGCACGACTACATGCAGGAGATCGCCAAGGCGGCCCTGATGATCGTCCGCATCCAGCCGGAGGACATCAAGGACAAGCAGGAGCTGGAGTGGTCCCACGACGGCATCGTGGCCTACTCCAAGATCTGCACCCACGTCGGCTGTCCGATCAGCCTGTACGAGCAGCAGACGCACCACGTGCTCTGCCCGTGCCACCAGTCCACTTTCGACCTCTCCGACGGCGCCCGCGTCATCTTCGGCCCGGCCGGTCACGCCCTTCCGCAGCTGCGGATCGGTGTGAATGACGAAGGCTTCCTCGAGGCGCTCGGCGACTTCGAAGAGCCCGTCGGTCCTGCATTCTGGGAGCGCGGATGAGCACTGCCACCGAGACGCGCAAAGCGCCCGCGGGCGAGCGCGTAGCCGACTGGGCCGACGGCCGTCTGGGCATCTACGCCCTGGCCAAGTCCAACATGCGCAAGATCTTCCCGGACCACTGGTCCTTCATGCTGGGTGAGATCTGCCTCTACAGCTTCATCATCATCATCCTCACGGGTGTGTACCTGACGCTGTTCTTCCACCCGAGCATGAACGAGGTCGTGTACCACGGCTCGTACGTGCCCATGCAGGGTGTGCGGATGTCCGAGGCCTTCGCCTCGACCCTGGACATCAGCTTCGACGTCCGCGGCGGTCTGCTCATCCGGCAGATCCACCACTGGGCGGCGCTGATCTTCGTCGCGGCGATGCTCGTGCACATGATGCGCGTCTTCTTCACGGGCGCCTTCCGCAAGCCGCGCGAGATCAACTGGGTCTTCGGCTTCCTGCTGCTGGTCCTCGGCATGTTCACCGGCTTCACCGGTTACTCCCTGCCGGACGACCTGCTCTCGGGCACCGGTGTCCGCTTCATGGAGGGCGCGATCCTGTCCGTGCCGATCGTCGGCACGTACCTGTCGTTCTTCCTCTTCGGCGGCGAGTTCCCCGGCCACGACTTCGTGGCCCGGTTCTACTCGATCCACATCCTGCTGCTCCCGGGCATCATGCTCGGCCTGCTGGTCGCCCACCTGATCCTCGTCGTGTACCACAAGCACACGCAGTTCGCGGGTCCGGGCCGTACCGAGAAGAACGTCGTCGGCCTGCCGCTGATGCCGGTCTACATGGCCAAGGCCGGAGGCTTCTTCTTCCTGGTCTTCGGTGTCATCGCGGCCGTCGCGGCGATCGCCTCGATCAACCCGATCTGGGCGCTCGGCCCGTACATCCCGGACCACGTGTCCACGGGTGCGCAGCCGGACTGGTACATGGGCTTCTCCGAGGGCCTCATCCGTGCCATGCCGGGCTGGGAGATCAACCTCTGGGGTCACACGCTCGTCCTGGGCGTCTTCATCCCGCTGGTGATCTTCCCGCTGGTCCTCGCGGCCATCGCGGTCTACCCGTTCATCGAGTCCTGGGTCACCGGCGACAAGCGCGAGCACCACATCCTGGACCGCCCGCGCAACGCCCCGACCCGCACCGGCTTCGGTGTGGCGTGGCTGACCTGGTACGTCATCCTGCTCATCGCGGGTGGCAACGACATGTTCGCGCAGTACTTCCACATGTCGATCAACTCGATCACCTGGTTCGCCCGGATCGGCTTCTTCGTCGGCCCGGTCATCGCCTTCGTCATCACCAAGCGCATCTGCCTCGGCCTCCAGCGCCGGGACAAGGACAAGGTGCTGCACGGTCGGGAGACCGGCATCATCAAGCGCCTGCCGCACGGTGAGTTCGTCGAGGTCCACGAGCCGCTCAACCAGGCCAAGCTGCACACGCTCACCGCGCACGAGCAGTACGCGCCGGCCGAGCTGGGCCCGACGGTCGACGAGAACGGCGTCGAGCGCAAGGTCAAGGGCAGCGAGAAGCTGCGCGTGAAGCTCAGCAAGGGCTACTACGGCGAGAACAACCAGATTCCGAAGCCCTCGGTGGAGGAGTACAAGGAGATCCAGAGCGGCCACGGCCACCACTGACCTCCGGATGATCTCAGGAGTGACGCGCCCCGCGCGTGACTCCTGAAGCAGTCGCCACGGCAAGAGCCCCGTCCGGGCACCGGACGGGGCTCTTCGCCGTCCGGGCACCGGACGGGCTCGTCCGGGCGTCCGGGCGGTCGGCCGGTCGGAGCGGTCCGAGGCCCTCAGGCAGCCGGGCCGTCCATATCCGTCCATAGTCCGGAGGTCCACTGTCTGGACGGGGCTCTTCGCCGTCCGTGGGGGTCGATAGGCTGAGGGTGACCCCTTTTTCGGCTGTGGACCCAGGAGTGGACCATGAACGTTGTGACCCCGGCAGGCGGCGACAGCGTGGCGGACCGGTCCTGGCCGGGCGTCCTGGACGCCCTCCTCACCGGACAGGACCTCTCCGCGGACGACACCGCGTGGGCCATGGACCGGATCATGCGCGGCGAGGCGACCAACGCCCAGATCGCCGGCTTCGCGGTCGCGCTGCGGGCCAAGGGCGAGACCGTCGCCGAGATCAACGGCCTCGTGCGGACGATGTACGCGCACGCCAACCTCATCGAGGTGCCCGGCCGCACGGTGGACATCGTGGGCACCGGCGGCGACGGCGCGAAGACCGTCAACATCTCCACCATGTCGGCCGTCGTGGTCGCCGGCACGGGCGCCAAGGTCGTCAAGCACGGCAACCGGGCCGCGTCCTCCGCGAGCGGCGCCTCGGACGTCCTGGAGAAGCTCGGCGTCAACCTCGACCTCACCCCGCGCCGCGTCGCGGAGGTGGCCGAGGAGGCCGGCATCACCTTCTGCTTCGCCGTCAAGTTCCACCCGGCGCTGCGGCACGTGGCCGCCGCCCGCAAGGAGCTGGGCATCAGGACCACCTTCAACTTCCTCGGCCCGCTCACCAACCCCGCCCGGGTGCGCTCCCAGGCCACCGGCGTCGCCGACGCCCGGATGGCGCCCATCGTCGCCGGCGTGCTCGCCGAGCGGGGCTCCTCCGCACTGGTGTTCCGCGGGGACGACGGTCTGGACGAGCTGACCACCACCGCCACCTCCCGGGTCTGGTGGGTCCGCGACGGCAAGTCGGTCGAGCAGTCCTTCGACCCGCGCGACGTCGGCATCCCGCTGGTGGACGTCGCGGAGCTGCGCGGCGCCGACGCCTCGTACAACGCCGACGTGGCCCGTCGCCTGCTGGCCGGCGAGACCGGCCCGGTGCGGGATGCCGTACTGCTGAACTCGGCGGCGGCCCTGGTGGCCGTGGAGCCCGGCGGCGGCTCCCTGGAGGAGGAGATCGCGGCGGGCATCGCCCGAGCGGCCGAGTCGATCGACTCCGGCGCGGCTCGTGCCGCCCTGGAGCGCTGGGTGGCCGCCAGCAACGCGTAGCGCCTGCTCAGGGCCCGGTGGGCCCTGAGTCCGAGGGGGCCGGGACGGCTGCGTCCCGGCCCCCTCGCGCGTACGGCGGGTCCGGGATGCGGACAGCCGCTTGCGCGGAGCGGATCTTGTGGCAGGATGCTCACCAGGTCACGAGTGACAGCGTTTTGGCCCCGGCTTGCTGTCCGGCAACCCTCCGTCCGTGGCGGGGTGCCCCGGGTGATGACCAGGCCGTGGGCAGCAAGGCCCTCGGCAAGCGCGGACCCCTCGAACACCAGGGGTCCTGGTCTCTCGAGGAGCTTCTTCCGTGAGCAAGCGAATGCGATAAGCGCCCAGCGCCCTTCTTCACCCCTCCGTACGGTTCCGCGGCACTTCCGCGTCCCCGTGCGTCGAGGCAACTCCCGTACTCCACGTGCCGCTCCGGCGTACCCGCGTACGGGCCGAACGAAGCCATCCGCCCTTCCTCCACCGGGAGACACCGTCATGTCCGCGTACCCGAACGCCGCCGCTGCCACCACCGTCACCCCCTCCGCCCCTGCCGCCTCCACCGACGCCGCCCCGGCCGGGGCCGACGCCTGCTGTGACGGGCCGCTGCCCGTGCTCGGCCGGGACGTGACCGTGCCGCTGGTCACCGGCGGCGAGGTCACCTACGCGGCCCTGGACTACGCGGCCAGCGCCCCCGCGCTCCAGCGGGTGTGGGACGACGTGGCCGCGTACGCCCCGTACTACGGCAGCGTGCACCGGGGCGCCGGGTACCTGTCGCAGCTGTCGACCGACCTGTTCGAGCAGAGCCGGGCCACGGTGCACGAGTTCCTCGGCTGCCGGCCGTCCGATCAGGTGATCTTCACCCGGTCCACCACCGACTCGCTCAACCTGCTGGCGCAGGTGCTCCCGGCCGGCTGCCAGGTGTTCGTCTTCGAGACCGAGCACCACGCCTCGCTGCTGCCCTGGCGGGACGCGCGGGTGACCTACCTCAACGCCCCGCGGACCCCGGAGCAGGCCGTGGAGACCCTGGAGCGCGCGCTGGCCGACCGTGAACCCTACGGCCCCGCCCTGGTCTGCGTGACCGGCGCCTCCAACGTCACCGGCGAGCTGTGGCCGGTCAGGGAACTGGCCGCCGCGGCCCACGCGCACGGCGCGCGGATCGTGCTGGACGCCGCCCAACTGGCGCCCCACCACCCGGTCTCCGTCACGGAGCTGGACGTGGACTGGGTGGCCTTCTCCGGCCACAAGCTGTACGCGCCCTTCGGCTCCGGCGTGCTGGCCGGCCGCGCGGACTGGCTCCAGGAGGCGGAGCCGTACCTGGCCGGCGGGGGTGCCTCCCGGAAGGTGACGCGGCGCGTCAGCGGGGAGGGCGCCGGGGGCGTGGACGTCGAGTGGCACACCACCGCCGCCCGTCACGAGGCCGGTTCGCCGAACGTGATCGGCGTCTACTCGATCGCCTCCGCCTGCCGGGCGCTGACCGAGGCCGGCTTCGACCGGCTGGTGGCGCGCGAGCAGGAGCTGGTCCGGCGGGTCCGCGAGGGCCTGGCCGACGTGCCCGAGGTGCGGATCCTGTCGCTGTTCGGCGACGACGCGCCCCGCGTGGGCGTGATCTCCTTCGTCGTGGACGGCTGGAACAGCTCCCACTTCGCCGCCGCGCTGTCCGCCGAGTACGGCATCGGCGTCCGCGACGGCCTGTTCTGCGCCCACCCGCTGGTGCGCACCCTGCTGGGCAGCGAGCCGCAGGAGCCGGGCGAGTGCGGGGCCCCGGAGGCGGCCCCCGGTGAGCGCAGCCTGAACGCGATCCGCGTCAGCTTCGGCGCCGGCACCCCCGACGAGCACGTGGAGCGCTTCGTCGGCGCCGTCCGGGAACTGGTCACCGACGGCGCCAAGTGGCAGTACCGCACGGAAGAGGGCCGCTGCGTCCCGGCGGTCTGACCGTCGCTCACGGACCCGATGGTCCGTTCCCGATCCTCGTGCACGATGTGGCGGGCCCCGGTGGCCCGCCACCGGCATGCCCGGGACGGTGCGGTCCCGAGCGGTCAGGCGTCGAGGCCGATCGCGAAGGCGGCCTCGAGGTCGTGCTGGGAGTAGGTGCGGAACGCGACGTGCGTGTCCGTGGCCTCGACACCGGGGATCTTGCTGATCTTGCCCGGGATGATGTCCGCCAGGTCCTCGTGGCGTCCTACGCGGACCATCGCGATCAGGTCGTAGGTCCCCGTCACGGAGTAGACCTCGCTGACGTTGTCCAGCGCGGCGATCGACTCGGCGATCTCGGGGATGCGGTCCACGCTGGTCTTGATGAGCACAAGGGCGGTGATCACGGCTGGCTGTCTCCCTCGGTGGCCGTGGCTGGGTCCTTCACTCTAGTCGTACGGCGGTAGCGCCCCCAGGCGTAGAGGAAGCCGATCGAGAAGCCCACGAGGTGGGCCAGATAGGCGACCCCCGGCCCGCTCCCGGCCCGGTTCGCGGCCACCCACTGCAGGGCGAACCAGAACACCAGCACGATCCAGGCCGGGAAGCGCAGCGGCAGGAAGAGGAGTACGGGGACCAGGCTGGTCACCCGGGCCCGCGGGAACAGGCAGAGGAAGGCCCCGAGCACGGCCGAGATGGCCCCCGAGGCGCCGATGAGGGTCTGCGGGGAGTCGGCGTTGGCCGCCGCGTACGCCAGCAGCGCCAGGTATCCGGACACCAGGTAGAAGAAGGCGAACTCCAGGCGGCCCATGCGCTCCTCGGCCATCACGCCGAAGACGTAGAGGAAGAGCATGTTCCCCAGCAGGTGCAGCCAGTTGCCGTGCACGAAGAGCGCCGTGAGCGGGGTCAGGGCGGCCCGGCCCGAGCCGGTGAACAGCTCGTCCGGCACCACGCCCCACCGGTGCAGGTACTCCGTCTGCGCGGCCAGCAGCTCGTCGCCGGTGCCGTACAGCGGGTCGAAGCCGGACAGCGGACCGAGCAGGAAGAGCACGGTGCAGGCGGCGATCAGGGTGTGCGTGACCAGCGAGCCCCGGACGGTTCCCCACCTTACGATCATGACCAGAGCATCCCGTATGGGACGGACCGGGACAGCTTGCCTCGCCGTGTCTCGCATGGAGGACAGGGCTCCACCCGGCAGTCGCGACAGGCCGTAGGGTTACGAGCGGTACGGAAGAGAGCACGCAAGCACCACGCACCGAAGTCCCAGAAGGAGAGAGACGGCCCGATGACGGTTCCCCTGCCGACCGCCACGACCCGCTGGCGCTGCACCCTGTGCGGCAACCTCACCCGGTTCGACGTGACCCGCTCGTCCAAGGTGGTCGAGTACGTCCACCTCGACCTCGCGGGTGAGCCCAAGGTCGAGGAGCGCGAGGTGGTGAGTGAGACCATCGAGTCGGTCCGCTGCCGCTGGTGCAACGCGGTGGACCAGATCGAGCTCGTGGACAGGCCGGGCGCCGACTCCTGAGGGAGCGGCCGCCCTTTACGACGGTTTTGACGGTAGGGGTGACGGATGGTGGAGCCTGCTAGCGGCGCTGAGCCGGCCGGTGCGGCCGGCGGCGGCGCCGAGGCGCTCGACCGGCCTCTGCCGGAAGGCGTGCGGCGCCGGGTGGTCGCGTTCGTCTCGGACGCCTTCGGCGGACTGACGGTCGCGGACCTCCCGGCGCAGCTGCGCCAGTACGCCCGCTTCACGCCGTCGCGACGGGCCAAGTTCGCCGGCAACGCGATGGCCGCGGCGCTGGAGAGCGACCCGGTGTTCCGGGGCCGGATCGGGGAGCGGCTCAAGGAGACGCAGGCCGAGCTGGCCGGTGCGCTGGAATCCGGGGCGCCGCCGGCCGCCGCCGACCCGCTGGACGTGGCGGCGGTGGCGTACGTGCTGCGCCCGGCCGGCTGGGTCAAGCTGGTCGCCGCCGCGGGCGAGGAGGCCCAGCGGGTCGACGCCGAGCGGGCGGGCGAGGAGACCCAGCGGGAGCTGGAGCGGCTCCGGGAGGAGCTGGCCGCGCTGCGCGAGCACCAGCGCACCGGCGGCGAGCAGCAGCGCCAGGAGCTGGAGGCCGCCCGCAAGGAAGCGGAATCGCTTCAGCGCAAGCTGCGCAGCGCCCAGAACGACGTCAAGCGCGGCGAGGCCGCGCTGCGCAAGATCACTGCGGAGATCGACGGGATCCGGTCCGAGGCGGCGGCGCAGGTGGCCGCGGCCGAGAGCGAGACCCGTCGGCTGAAGTCCCGGCTGGCCGAGGTCGAAGCGGCGCTGGAGGCAAGCCGGCGCTCGGCGCGCGAGGGCCGCAGCATCGAGGACATGCGGCTGCGGCTGCTGCTGGACACCGTGCTGGAGTCGGCCCAGGGGCTGCGCCGGGAACTGGCGCTGCCGCCGGCCTCGGTACGGCCGGCCGACACCGTGGACGCGGTGGAGCCCGGGCGCATGACGCCGAAGGACATCGCGGCGCGGGCGCTGTCGGAGACCGATCCGGCGCTGCTGGACCAGCTGTTGGCACTGCCCCAGGCGCACCTGGTGGTCGACGGCTACAACGTGACGAAGACCGGGTACCCGACGATGCCGCTGGAGAAGCAGCGGCTGCGGCTGCTGGGCGGGCTCTCGGTGCTGGCCGCGCAGACCGGCGCGGAGATGACCTGTGTCTTCGACGGCGCGGAACTGGCGGCGCCGGTGCTGCTCGCACCGCCGCGCGGGGTGCGGGTGCTGTTCTCCAAGCCCGGTGTCACGGCTGACGAGTTGATCCGTCAGCTGGTGCGCGCCGAGCCGCCCGGGCGCCCGGTGGTCGTGGTTTCGACCGACCGCGAGGTGGCCGACGGAGTGGCCAAGGCGGGGGCGCGGCCCGTTGCGTCCGCCTTGTTGCTGAAGAGGCTTTCGCGCCTCTCGTAACTCCTGTGGCTAATGCCCGATTTGGCTGGACGTGTCTGGGACGGACCGTCAAGTGGCCGCCACGGAGCGTGCGCTGTAGGTAAAGAAGCTGGTCGGCGCGCGAGATTTTGCTCATCAGGATTTGAAGTGATCACAGGAAGGTCACTAGGGTCTGGCATCAAACCTTCGTGCGGTTGATCACCCATTCGGGGTGGCGGGCGGAGGTACCGCCGAGACTGCGTTGTTCGGCGGCTCTAGGAAGAAGGAGCTCGCCCCCGTGGCGTCCCACCGTCGACCCAAGCAGCCGACCCGCGCTCGTGTGACCGTGCTCACCGCAACCGCCGCCGCGGCCGTCGCCCTCGCCTCCCAGTCCGCTCAGGCCGCCCCGGCCAAGCCGAGCAAGGACGAGGTGAAGGCCAAGGTCGACGCCCTCTACGAAGAGGCGGAGAAGGCGACCGAGAAGGCCAACGGCGCCAAGGAGCAGCAGGACAAGCTCCAGAAGCAGATCGGCGAGCTCCAGGACAAGGTGGCCCGCGGCCAGGGCGAGCTCAACGAGATGCGCAACGCGCTCGGTTCGCTCGCCAGCGCCCAGTACCGCTCCGGCGGGGTCGACACCTCCATACAGCTGCTGCTCTCGGCCGACCCTGACGAGTACCTCGACAAGGCCGCCGTGCTCGACCAGTTGAGCGCCAAGCAGGTCGAGTCGGTCCAGAAGATCCAGGCCAAGCAGCGGGCCCTCGCCCAGCAGCGCGCCCAGGCCGCCGGCAAGCTCAAGGACCTCGCCGACACCCGCAAGGAGCTCAGCGAGAAGAAGGCCGCCGTCCAGGCCAAGCTGGCCGAGGCGCAGAAGCTCCTCAACACCCTTACGGCCGCGGAGCGGGCGAAGCTCGACCAGGAAGAGGGCCGCGCCAACCGCAGCGGCGCCAGCCGCCCCGACCTCGGCAACGTGAAGCCCTCGGGCCGCGCGGGCGCCGCCCTGGCCGCCGCCCAGACCAAGCTCGGCTCGGCGTACATCTCGGGCGCCGAGGGCCCCAACGCCTTCGACTGCTCCGGTCTGACGCAGTGGGCCTACAAGCAGGCCGGCGTCGGCATCACCCGCACCACCTGGACCCAGGCCAACGAGGGCACCCGCATCCCGATCAGCCAGCTCCAGCCGGGCGACCTGGTGTTCTTCTACTCCGACCTGCACCACGTCGGCCTGTACGCGGGCAACGGCATGACGCTGCACGCCTCCAACCCGCGCGGCGGCGTCAAGTACGAGAAGATCAGCTACATGAGCCCGCAGTTCGGCGTCCGGATCTGATCCCGCCCCGCTGAACGGACGGCGACCCGCCGACACCCGCCCATCCGGGCGAATTGCGACACCCGAAGCTGACCCCGCGCCCCGCCGGTGACCTGTGTTCTCCGGCGGGGCGTCACTGTGTGTGCCGAAACGGGTCGTTGGCCGGGGCGCGCGCCCGCGGCTAGGGTCGCCCCGCGCGGAGACCCGGCACACGGCCGTCCACGGGGGACGGACCCGGTCGCCGCGCCAGCGGAAGGGAGTGCGGCTTCCTGTGGCGTCCCATCGTCGGCCCGTGTCCTCGGGCCTGGACCGCGGCACCAGGGTCACCGTCCTGTCTGCCGCCGCCGCTGCCGCGACCGCCGCGGCCGCGATGTCGGGGGCTCCCGCGAGCGCCGCGCCGGAGGAGCCGGCCGACAGCGCCCGGGCCCGCGTGGACCGGCTGTTCGAGGAGGCCGAGCAGGCCACCGAGCGGTTCAACAAGGCCGGCGAACGGGCCGGCCGGCTGCGCGCCGAGGTCCGCCAGGTCCAGGAGGCCGTCGCCCGCGGCCAGCAGCGCATCAACACCATGCGGGGCGTCCTCGGCAGCTACGCCGGAGCCCAGTACCGGGCCGGTGGCGTCGACCCCTCCGTCGAGCTGATGCTCTCCGAAGACCCCGACGGGTACCTGGAGAAGGCCTCGGCCCTGGACCGGCTGACCAGCCGCCAGGCCGACAGACTGGACGAACTCCGCGAAGCGCAGCGCAAGCTGGCCCAGCAGCGGGCCGAGGGCTCCCGCAAGCTCGCCGAACTGGAGCGGCTGCGCTCGGACGTCGCCCGGCACAAGCGCTCCGTCACCGCCAAACTCGCCGCCGCCCGGCGGCTGCTGAACGAGATGCCCTCCGAGGAGCGGGCCGCCTTCGAGCGTGCCAACCGCTCCTCAGGGCGGGCCGGCGCGCTGCCCGAGATCTCCGGCGGCGGCGCCCCCTCCGGCCGGGCCGCTGCCGCCGTGATGGCCGCCCGCGCCGCCGTCGGCCGCCCGTACGTCTGGGGCGCGACCGGCCCCTCCGGCTTCGACTGCTCGGGGCTGATGGTCTGGTCGTACCGGCAGGCGGGGGTCGCGCTGCCGCGCACCTCACAGGCCCAGCGCCACGCCGGCCACCAGGTGCCGCTGTCCGAGGCGCGCCCCGGCGACCTGATCACCTACCGCTCGGACGCCAGCCACGTCGGCATGTACGTCGGCAACGGCCAGGTCGTCCACGCGCCCTACCCGGGGGCGCCGGTGCGCTACGACCCCGTCGGGATGATGCCGGTGTCCGGGGTGACGCGAGTCTGAGCCCGCACGGACGTACGATCGGGCACGTGGTACGTACGGGTCTGCGCGCGCTGGTGGGGCTGCTCCTGCTGCTCGGGCTGGTCGCCGGATGCACCGCGGGCGGCACCACTCCCGCCGGCACCGACGACGACCGGTCCGTCCGCCGGGTGGTGGCCGACTGGTCGGCGGCGCAGCTGGCCCGCGACGAGGCGCGGTACCTGTCCCTGGACCGGCGCCCGGAGGCGCGGGCCGCCTACGGCAACCTCGCGCAGGTGCCGCTGGCCGCCTGGGAGTACGGGGTGCTCGGGGTGAAGAGGGAGGGCAACCGGGCGTTCGTCGCCGCCGAGCTGCGCTACCGGCTCGCCGGGTACGACAGCGTCGCGGTGACCTCGCCGCGCGAGCTGGAACTGGCGAAGCGGGACGGGCGCTGGTCCGTCGTCTCCGACCGGCCCGGCGCGGGCGCCCATCCGCAGCTGTGGGACCAGGGCCCGGTCACCGCGGTGCGGGGAGCGCGGTCGCTGGTGCTGGGTGTCGGGCAGGGGCGGGGGACCCTGGAGGGGGTCGCGGAGACGGCCGACCGCGCGGTGCCCGAGGTGACCTCCGCCTGGCCGGGGAAGTGGCCGGAGCGGGTGGTCGTCCAGGTGCCGTCCTCGCTCGACGCGATGGCCGCGCTGCTCGGATCGCCGGCGGGCTCGTACGGGGGGATGGCCGCGGTCACCACCAGCCCGGGGGACCGGGTGACGGTCAACCCCGGCGCGTACGGACAGCTGGGCGAGCTGGGCCGCCAGGTCGTCCTCACCCACGAGACCGCGCACGTCGCGACGCGGGGGGCCACGACCTCCCACACCCCGCTGTGGCTCTCCGAGGGCTTCGCGGACTGGGTCGCGTACCGCGACACGGGCCGTACACCGGCCCAGGTGGCGCCGGCCCTGGCCCGCGCGGTCCGGGCGGGCACCGCGCCGACGCAGCTGCCGGAGGCCGGGGAGTTCTCCTTCGCGGGCGACAGCGAGCGCCTGGCGAGGGCGTACGAGTCGGCGTGGCTGGCCAACCGCATGATCGAGCAGCACTGGGGCCGCGACAAACTGATCGCCTTCTACGAGGCCGCCGCCACCTCCCCGCAGTCCGCCTTCGCGAACGTCCTGGGCACGGACCAGCAGGCCTTCACGGCGGACTGGCGGGAGTACATGCAGGAGCAGCTGGGCGGGGGCGGCAGTGGTGACGGCGACGAGGATGACGACTGAGGTGTGGGAGGGTGCGGGCCGTTCCTGGCCTGGCGGCAGGGGCGGTGGCGGGACGGGTGCGGGCCGTGCCCGGCCCTGCGGCCGGGGTCAGTGGTCAACGGCGAGCCCGTGGACATGCCTTCTGGGGTGCGCTTCCCCGAAGCGAGCCAAGCCTGCCCGGCAGTGCGCCTACAGGCCTTCATGCGCCCCGGCCTCCTACCTCCTGTAGCCGGCCCAGGCGTTCAGAGAAGCGTGGTTGCTGATGGTGGGTGGCTGATGGAGGCTCCCGTGCGCCGGTGATCGCCCGCACCTATCGCGTGGGCGCACCTTCTGTGGCTGAGGTCCGAGACAGCAGCAACCATCGAAAACCGGTAGTCGTGAACACCAGCCACAGAAGGTGCGCCCAAGCGAGACGGTCACGCGGTCTCCGGCGCACGGGAGCCTCCATCAGCCCACCAGCCAGCTCAGCCACGCTTCTCTGAACGCATGAGCCGGCTACAGAAGGTAGGACCGGGAGGCGCATGAAGGCCTGTAGGCGCCATTCCGGTTGAAGCAGTGGGCATGCCGGGAGGCGCACCCCAGAAGACATGTCCACGGGCTCACCGTTGACCACGGCCCCCGGCCGCCAGGCCGGGCACCACCCGCACCCATCCCGCCACGCCCCCGGCCGCCAGGCCGGGCACGGCCCGCACCCAACGCCTCCCCCCCGAGGCCAGAGGTCCCCCCCTGCGCCTCAGACGTGGGTCCGGGCCGGGCAGGAGCCGGAGGGGACCGTGTCGCGCCAGAGGGCCCGGCAGGCGAGGGCCGTGGCCGTGACCAGGAGGGCGTTGCGGATCAGCAGGACGGTGATGCCCAGGGCGTCGCTGTGGACCACGTGCGAGAAGCCCAGGGGAAACTCCAGCAGGGTGGCCAGGGCGGCGGCCAGCACGACCCGGGCCGCGGGCTCCATGCGGGAGGAGCGCATCGTGAGGCAGACGGCGGCCAGGCCCACCAGCCACAGCAGGTACTGGGGGCTGATCACCCGGCTGGTGACCGTGAACAGCAGCACCGCGGCGAAGGCGGCGTCCGCCATGGTGTGCGGGCCGAAGGCGCGGGCCCGGAAGCGCCACCACAGCAGCCACGCGAAGGACAGCAGGGTCAGGGCCAGGGAGGCCCGGCTGACCAGCGGCACGTACGGGCCGAGGAACTCCACCGACCCGTAGTTCATCATCACCTCGCCCTCCCAGCCGAAGTGCCGGGCCACGTGGAAGACGAGGGCGCCCAGGGACTCCACCTCGGTGCCCCGGTCGCGCTGGAAGGCCAGGAAGGCCAGCGCCCCGGGCATCAGCAGCGTGAAGGCCGCCAGCACCGCCGCGGCCGTCACCCCCGCCGACACCCAGACGCTCCGCGCCCGCACCCCGGTGAGCAGCAGCACCGGCCAGACCTTCACCAGCGCCCCCAGCCCGATCAGCGGCCCGCGCAGCCGGGGGACCAGCAGCGCCGCCACGGCCAGGGCGGTGACCATCAGGTCGTAGCGGGCGTACGCGGTGGGCCCGAGGAGCGGCAGTCCCACCACCCACGTCCAGGCCCCGGCCCGTCGGCGCCCCGGCCGCCGCCCGGCCCGTACCAGCAGGAGCGTCACCACCGCGTCGGTGAGCAGCGCCAGCACGAAGAAGGCCGTGGGGTACGGGAGGAACGGCAGCATCCCCGGCGCCAGGACGGGGACCGCCGCACCCGGCGGGTACTGCCAGGTGACGTCGTCCAGGGGGAACGAGCCGGTGCGCAGCACCTCGTACCAGCCCTGGTAGATCACGGACACGTCGGTCGTCACGTCGGGTCCCGGGAGGGTGAGGACCTTCAGGACGAAGAGCATCAGCAGGGCCCGGGTGGCCGACCAGACGGTCAAGAGCATCGAGCCATTTTGCCGTGCGGCCGGGGCCGGGAGCGATTCGGCGCGGCCGTTCGGTACTGTCGCAGGCGATGCACAAGACGCTGATCGTGACCAATGACTTCCCGCCGCGCCCGGGCGGCATCCAGGCGTTCCTGCACAACATGGCGCTGCGCCTGGATCCGGACCGGATCGTCGTCTACGCCTCCACCTGGAAGCACGGCGCCGAGGGCCGGGAGGCCACCGCGGCCTTCGACGCCGAGCAGCCCTTCCAGGTGGTCCGGGACCGTACGACGATGCTGCTGCCCACGCCCCGGGTGACCCGCAGGGCCGTCGCGCTGCTGCGCAAGCACGGCTGCGAGTCGGTGTGGTTCGGCGCGGCCGCGCCGCTCGGGCTGATGGGCCCGGCGCTGCGCCGCGCGGGCGCGAAGCGGCTGGTGGCCACCACGCACGGCCACGAGGCTGGCTGGGCGCAGCTGCCCGCCGCGCGGCAGCTGCTGCGGCGGATCGGCGAGGGCACCGACACCCTCACCTACCTCGGGGAGTACACGCGGTCGCGGATCGCGTCCGCGCTGACCCCGGCCGCCGCGGGGCGGATGGTGCAGCTGCCGCCGGGCGTGGACGAGAAGACCTTCCACCCGGGCTCGGGCGGGGACGCGGTGCGGGAGCGGCTGGGCCTGGCGGACCGGCCGGTCGTGGTGTGCGTCTCGCGGCTGGTGCCCCGCAAGGGTCAGGACACGCTGATCGAGGCGATGCCCCGGATCCTGGCGCGGGTGCCGGACGCGGTGCTGCTGGTCGTCGGCGGTGGCCCGTACGAGAAGGACCTGCGCGAGCTGGCGGCCCGTACGGGCGTGGCGGACTCGGTGCGGTTCACCGGGGCGGTGCCCTGGGCGGAGCTGCCCGCGCACTACGGAGCCGGTGACGTCTTCGCGATGCCGTGCCGGACCCGGCGCGGCGGGCTCGACGTGGAGGGCCTGGGCATCGTCTACCTGGAGGCCTCGGCCACCGGGCTGCCCGTGGTGGCCGGCGATTCGGGCGGCGCCCCGGACGCGGTGCTGGACGGCGAGACCGGCTGGGTGGTGCGGGGCGGTGACGCGGAGGAGTCCGCCGACCGGATCGCGACGCTGCTGCTGGACCCGGAGCTGCGGGCCCGGATGGGCGAGCGCGGCCGGGCCTGGGTCGAGGAGAAGTGGCGCTGGGACCTCCTGGCGGACCGCCTCCGCGAGCTGCTCTGACTTCCTTCTCCCAAGTCGCCGGGCGCCGGGCGCGATCCGCGCCCGGATCTGACTGTCACTCAGATCTGTGTCAACACCGCGTATGGGCGGACGGCTGGATTCCGCCCATGATGCGGCCATGACACCTCAGCTGACGCGCCGTCACCTCCTGGGTCTCGGCGCCCTCCAGACCGCGGCGGCCCTGGGCTTCACCAGAATCGGCCTGTCCTCGGCGGCCGCGGCAGAGCCCGCCGCGGCCTCGTACGCCCCGGCCGTCGTCGTGGGCTCCGGGTACGGCGCCGCCGTCGCCGCCCTCCGCCTGGGTCAGGCCGGCGTACGGACCGTGGTCCTCGAAATGGGCCGTCTCTGGGACACCCCCGGCTCCGACGGCAAGATCTTCAACACCACCACGGCGCCCGACCACCGTTCCATGTGGTTCCGCAATCGCACCGAGGCCCCGCTGGCCACGTTCCTGTGGCTGGACCTCGTCAACAGGAACATCACCCCGTATCCCGGTGTCCTCGACCGGGTGGGCTACGGCGACATGTCCGTCTTCGTGGGCCGCGGCGTGGGCGGCGGCTCCCTGGTCAACGGCGGCATGGCGCCCACGCCCCGCCGCTCGTACTTCTCCGAGGTGCTGCCGTCCGTCGACGCCGACGAGATGTACGGGACGTACTTCCCGCGGGCCCGGCAGATGCTCGGCGTCAACGACATCGACCCCGGCTGGTTCGAGTCCACGGAGTGGTACCGCTTCGCCAGGATCTCCCGCAAGCACGCCCGCAACACCGGCCTGAAGACCGTGTTCGTGCCCAACGTCTACGACTTCGGCTACATGCAGCGCGAGGCCGCCGGCCAGGTCCCGAAGTCGGCCCTGGCCGGAGAGGTCATCTACGGCAACAACCACGGCAAGAAGAGCGTCGACAAGACCTACCTCGCCGCCGCCCTCGGCACCGGCAACGTCACCATCGAGACGCTCCAGAAGGTGGTCGCGGTACGCCGCGAGCCCGACGGCACGTACGTCCTCACCGTGCACCGCATCGACCTCACGGGAGCGGTCGTCGAGCGGAAGGAGATCGGCTGCCGGCAGCTCTTCCTAGGCGCGGGCAGCCTCGGCACCACCGAGATCCTGCTGCGCGCCCGCGAGACCGGAGCCCTGCCCGGCCTCAGCCCCCGGGTCGGCACCAACTGGGGCGGCAACGGCAACATCATGACGGCCCGGGCCAACCACCTGTGGGACACCGTGGGCGTCAACCAGGCCACCATGCCGGCCCTGGGCATCGACGACTGGGACAACGCCGCCAACCCGGTGTTCGCCGAGATCGCCCCGCTCCCGATGGGCCTGGAGCACTGGATCAGCATGTACCTGGCCATCACCAAGAACCCCGAGCGCGGCACCTTCAGCTACGACCCGGCCACCGACTCGGCACGGCTGCACTGGTCACGCGGCCAGAACGCGCCCTCGGTGAACGCCGCCAAGTGCCTCTTCGACCGGATCAACCGCACCAACGTCACGATGTACCGGTACGACCTCTTCGGCGACAACAAGGCCTTCGCCGACACCTTCACGTACCACCCGCTCGGCGGCTGCGTGCTCGGCGAGGCCACCGACGGCTACGGCCGGGCCCAGGGGTATCCGGGCCTGTACGTGGTGGACGGCTCCCTGATCCCGGGCTCGCTGGGCGTCAACCCGTTCGTCACCATCACCGCACTCGCCGAGCGGAACATGGCCCGCGTCCTCGCCGAGGACCCGCGCTGACGGGCCCCCGGCGGACAGCGGCTCAGCCGCGGTAGATCGACTCGATCTCGTCGGCGAAGTCCTTCGCCACGACGTTGCGCTTCAGCTTCAGCGACGGCGTGATGTGCCCCGACTCCTCAGTGAACTGGGAGGGCAGAATGCGGAATTTCCGCACCGATTCCGCCTTGGAGACGGCGGCGTTGCCGTCGTCCACGGCCTTCTGCACCGCGGCGATCAGGTCCGCGTCCTCGCGCAGCGAGGCCGCCGTGGACCCGGCGGGCTTGTCGTTGTCCTGCGCCCAGCGGCCCAGGAACTCCTCGTCGATGGTGACGAGCGCGCCCACGAACGGGCGGCCGTCGCCGACCACCATGCACTCCGCGACCAGCGCGTGCGCCCGGATCCGGTCCTCGATCACCGCGGGGGCCACGTTCTTGCCGCCCGCCGTGACGATCAGCTCCTTCTTGCGGCCGGTGATCGCGAGGTAGCCGTCCTCGTCGAGCGTGCCGACGTCCCCGGTGTGGAACCAGCCGTCGGTCAGCGCCTCGGCCGTGGCCGCCTCGTTCTTCCAGTACTCCCGGAACACGTGCTCGCCGTGCAGCAGCACCTCGCCGTCGTCCGCGATCCGCACCACGGACCCCGGCAGCGGCTGGCCGACCGTACCGATCTTCTGCCGGTCCCACGGGTTGAAGGCCGTGGCCGCGCAGGACTCCGTCAGGCCGTAGCCCTCCAGGACGGTGAAGCCGATGCCGCGGAAGAAGTGGCCGAGCCGCTCGCCCAGCGGCGCGCCGCCCGAGATCGCGTACTCGCCGCGCCCGCCGAGCACCGTGTGCAGCTTGCTGTAGACCAGCTTCGAGAAGATCTTGTGCTTGAGCTTCAGCCCGAAGGACGGGCCGCCCGGCGTGTCCAGCGCCCGGCTGTACGCGATCGCCGTCTCGGCCGCCGCGTCGAAGATCTTGCCCTTGCCGTCGGCCTGAGCCTTGGCGCGCGCCGAGTTGTAGACCTTCTCGAAGACCCGCGGCACGCCGAGGATCAGCGTCGGGCGGAAGCTCGCCAGCTCGTCCGTGAGGTTCTTGATGTCCGGTACGCAGCCCAGGCGGATCGGCGCCAGGACGGACGCCACCTCCACCAGCCGGCCGAAGACGTGCGCGGCCGGGAGGAAGAGGAGCACCGAGCACTCGCCGGTGCGGAACAGAGGCTTCAGGCGCTCCACCACGTTGCCGCACTCCGCGAAGAAGTTGCGGTGCGTCAGCACGCAGCCCTTCGGGCGGCCGGTGGTGCCGGAGGTGTAGACGATGGTCGCGACGTCGTCGGCGTTGGCCAGCGAGGTGCGCTCGTCGACCAGTTCCTCGGAGACCTCGGCGCCCGCGGCGCGCAGCTCCTCGATGCCGCCCGCCTCGATCTCCCAGACGTGCTTCAGCTCGGGCAGGCCGTCGCGGATGCCGGCGAGCGCCTCGCGGTGCGCGGGGCTCTCGACGATGGCGGCGGTGGCGCCGGAGTCGCCGAGGATCCACTGGATCTGCTCGGGCGAGCTGGTCTCGTACACCGGCACCGTCACGGCGCCCGCGGTCCAGATCGCGAAGTCGGTGAGCACCCACTCGTAACGGGTGCGCGAGATCAGGGCGACGCGGTCGCCGGGCTGCACGCCGGCCGCGATCAGGCCCTTGGCGGTGGCCCGCACCTCGGCCAGGAACTCGGTGGCCGTGACGTCCGCCCACGCGCCGCCGACCTTGCGGCTCATCACGGCGGTGTCGGGATGCTGAGCGGCATTGCGGCGGATGAGATCCGTGAGATTCCCGTCCGACGGGACCTCGTACAGGGCCGGAAGGCTGAACTCGCGCAAGACTGCTGCTCCTCTGGGGCGCCATCGCCACGATGTGGACCGACCGGACGTTACCCACCGGTAGTGGGTTCCCGATAGGGGGTCCCGGCCAGATGTTCCGTGCGTCACATGACGCGGCCTTACGTTGCCGACAGTAGTCCACCCGTTTTGAGACTGAGAAGTAACCGCAGGTCCGGCCCCCTCTACCCATGCGCAGGCGGCCGGACCTAGGGTGATCCGCATGGGTGCGATCAGTGGCAAGTACGGGGCCGGAACCGGCCGTTCCGAAGGCTCCGGCACCAGCCCGGACGGCGGCCGCAAGCGGAACCGGGTGCACGTGGTCAGCGACGTCCACGGCAACACGGAGGCCCTGGCGCGGGCCGGAGAGGGCGCGGACGCCCTGATCTGCCTCGGCGACCTGGTGCTCTTCCTCGACTACGCCGACCACTCGCGCGGCATCTTCCCCGACCTCTTCGGCGTCGAGAACGCCGACCTCATCGTGGAGCTGCGCACCGAGCGCCGCTTCGAGGAGGCCCGCGCCCTCGGCCGGAGGCTGTGGGCCGGCATCGACCGCGAGGCGGCCATCGAGGGCGCGGTCCGCCGCCAGTACGAGGAGATGTTCGCGGCCTTCTCCACCCCGACGTACGCCACCTACGGCAACGTCGACATACCGGCGCTCTGGCCGGAGTACGCCCGGGAGGGCACCACCGTCCTCGACGGCGAGCGCACCGAGATCGGCGGCCTGGTCTTCGGCTTCGTCGGCGGCGGCCTGCCGTCGCCCATGCGCAGCCCGTACGAGATCGACGTCGAGGAGTACGCGGCGAAGGTCGAGGCCCTCGGCGAGGTCGACGTGCTCTGCTCGCACATCCCGCCGGACGTCCCGGAGCTCTGCTACGACACCGTCGCGCGCCGGTTCGAGCGCGGCAGCGGGGCGCTGCTGGACGCGATCCGGCGCACCCGCCCCCGGTACGCGCTCTTCGGCCACGTCCACCAGCCGCTCGCCGCGCGCATGCGCATCGGGGCCACCGAGTGCGTGAACGTCGGGCACTTCGCCTCCACCGGGCGGCCCTGGGCCCTGGAGTGGTGACCCCGCACACGCGCGGTAGCCTTCACGCGACGCCGCAAGGCGTCCGACCCCTGTAACGAGCCTCTGGAGGAGCCGCACCGATGGCGGAACACACCAGCTCCAGCATCACGATCGAGGCGTCCCCGGCCGACGTCATGGCCGTGATCGCCGACTTCGCCCGCTACCCGGAGTGGACGGGCGAGGTGAAGGAGGCGGAGGTGCTCGCCACCGACGCCGAGGGGCGCGCCGAGCAGGTCCGGCTGCTGCTGGACGCGGGCGCGATCAAGGACGACCACACGCTGGCGTACACCTGGAAGGGCACCGACGAGGTCAGCTGGACGCTGGTCAAGTCGCAGATGCTGCGGGTGCTGGACGGCTCGTACCGGCTCGCCCCGCTGGGCGCCGGGGACCGCACCGAGGTCACCTACCAGCTGACCGTGGACGTCAAGATCCCGATGCTCGGCATGATCAAGCGCAAGGCCGAGAAGGTCATCATCGACCGCGCCCTGGCGGGCCTGAAGAAGCGCGTCGAGTCCGCCTGAGCCCACCGGTCAGGCGACGGGTGCGGGCCGGGAGACGCGGGCCGCACCCGGCACGGGACCCGCACCACCAGCAGAGAGCACGGCACACGCATGCGCACCCTTCTCGTCACGGGCCCCGGCGGGGCCGGACGGACCACCGTGGCGGCGGCCACGGCCCTGGACGGAGCCCGGGGCGGCAGCCGCACCCTGCTCGTCACCGGTGAGGACCGGCAGCGGCTCGACGCCGTCCTCGGCACGGCCGACGGGGTCGACGTGTGCCACGTCGACCCCGACACCACCTTCCGGGAGGAGCTGGCCGCCCTCCAGACCCGCGGCACCGCCGTCCTCTCCATGCTCGGCGCCCGCCCGCTGCAGGCCGAGGAGATGACCACGCTGCCGGGCGCGGAGCAGTTCGCCATGCTCAGGGCCCTGCGCCGGGCCGCGGAGGGCGCCGCGTACGACCTCGTCGTCGTGGACCTCCCCCCGCTGCGCCAGGCCATCGACCTCCTCGCACTCCCCGAGCAGCTCCGGCACTACCTGCGCCGCCTGCTGCCCGCCGAGCGGCAGGCCGCCCGCGCCCTGCGCCCGGTACTGGCCCAGCTCGCCGGCGTGCCCATGCCCGCCCAGTGGCTCTACGAGACCGCCGCCCGGTGGGACACCGAGCTGGCCGCCGTCCAGCGGGTCGTCGAGGACCCGGGCACGGCCGTACGGATCGTCGCCGAGCCGGGACCGGCCGGCGCCGACGCCGTACGCACCGGACTCCTCGGCCTCGCCCTGCACCAGATCCCGGTCGACCGCGTGGTCGCCAACCGGGTCCTGCCGCGCGAGTCCGCCGACACCTGGCTGGCCACGCTGGCCGCCCAGCAGGACAAGTGCCTGGCCGAGTGGCCGGCCGCCGACCTGCTCCCGCACCTGGGCCGCGACCCGCGCGGCGCCGAGGACCTGGCGCTGCTGGCGCCGGGGGACGGCGTACCGGGCGGTCCCGCCGGCACGGGTGGGGACGAAGCCCCCGCCGCCCCCGGCGTGCCCGGCCCGCGGGCCCCCTGGCCCGTGGAGGACCGCCTCGCGGACGACGGGGTGCTGCTCTGGCGCATCCCGCTGCCCGGGGCCCGCAAGGACGGCCTGGACCTGGTCCGGCGCGGGGACGAGCTGCTGCTGACGGCCGGGCCGTTCCGCAGGATCGTTCCCCTGCCCTCCGCCCCGCGCCGCTGCACCGTCTCCGGCGCGGCCCTGCGCGACGGCGAGCTGGCCATCCGCTTCACCCCGGACCCGGCCCTCTGGCCCAGCCGCTGACCGGGCCCTGACGCCCGGCCCGGCCCCGGCACCGGCCGCGCCCGCGTTCCCGGCCCGCGTTCCCGGACCCGTCAACGCCGTGCCGCCGTTCGGGTAACGTCGGAAGTGTCAGTCCGCAGCAGCCGCAGGAGTCCGCCATGAGCGAGGCCACCGACCGCCCCTCCGACGACGACGCCTGGGCCTCCGCCTGTGCCGAGGACCTCGCCGCCGAGCGGGCGCGCCGCCGGGCGGAGCAGGAAGGCGCCGCAGGGGCGCCCGGGACCGCCGCCGAAGAGCTGCTCAAGCTGGTCGAGGCCGTGGCCGACAAGGTCGCGGGTATGAACAACCCCCTGTTCGGCGCGGCCGCTCAGGGTGCCGTACGCCAGTTCGTCAACCAGGCGAAGTCCGCGGTCGAACCCGTCATCGAGCGCAATCCGGAGGTCTTCGACCACCTCGCGGCCGCGGGCGGCGAGCTGCTCGCCGCCTACCGCTCCGCCGTGTCGGGCCACGAGACCCGCTGGACCCGCGGCACCCCGGGCGGGGACTCCGGTCGGCGGCCCTGGGAGGACCTGAAGTCGCAGGGCCCGGACGACGACGGCCCCGGGCCGACGGAGCGCATCGACCTCGACTGAGGCACCGCCGCGCTCGGGTACGGTTGGCCGTGGCGGGGTTTGACCGGAAACCGAGGGACTAATGGGACTCACCATCGGCGTCGACATCGGCGGCACGAAGATCGCGGCCGGAGTGGTCGACGAAGAGGGCACCATCCTTGAGACGTACAAGGTGCCCACCCCGCCCACCGCGGACGGCGTGACGGACGCGATCTGCTCCGCCGTCGCCGTGGTCAGCAGCGGCCACAACATCGAGGCCGTCGGCATCGGCGCGGCCGGCTACGTGGACGACAAGCGCGCCACCGTGCTCTTCGCGCCGAACATCAACTGGCGCCACGAACCGCTCAAGGACAAGGTCGAGCAGCGCATCGGCCTCCCCGTCGTCGTCGAGAACGACGCGAACTGCGCGGCCTGGGGCGAGTACCGCTTCGGCGCCGGCCAGGGCCACGACGACGTCATCTGCATCACCCTCGGCACCGGCCTCGGCGGCGGCATCATCATCGGCAACAAGCTGCGCCGCGGCCGCTTCGGCGTGGCCGCCGAGTTCGGCCACATCCGGGTCGTCCCCGACGGCCTGCTCTGCGGCTGCGGCAGCCAGGGCTGCTGGGAGCAGTACGCCTCCGGCCGCGCCCTGGTCAGGTACGCCAAGCAGCGGGCCAACGCCACGCCCGAGAACGCGCAGATCCTGTTCGCCCTGGGCGACGGCACCGTCGAGGGCATCGAGGGCAAGCACATCAGCGAGGCCGCCCGCCAGGGCTGCCCGGTGGCCATCGACTCGTTCCGCGAGCTGGCCCGCTGGGCCGGCGCGGGCCTGGCCGACCTGGCCTCGCTCTTCGACCCGTCCGCCTTCATCGTCGGCGGCGGCGTCTCCGACGAGGGCGAGCTGGTGCTGGAGCCGATCCGCAAGTCCTTCCGCCGCTGGCTGATCGGCGGCCAGTTCCGACCGCACGCGCA
Source organism: Streptomyces sp. NPDC101118 (assembly GCF_044759445.1). NCBI lineage: Bacteria > Bacillati > Actinomycetota > Actinomycetes > Kitasatosporales > Streptomycetaceae > Streptomyces > Streptomyces sp. NPDC101118. The sequence goes on from NZ_JBIVZG010000003.1 coordinate 304,516, forward strand.
GGTGCTGGCCGCGCAGCTCGGCGGCAAGGCCGGCCTGGTCGGCGCCGCGGACCTGGCCCGCCAGGGCTAGCCCGGCGGCCACGGCCACCCGATTCCACGCCGGTTGCCCGTCGTGCCCTCTGGGGGCGCGGCGGGCAACTGCCTATGTTGGGGCCCATGGCGATTCCCGACCTCCCCAACTCCCGTACCGATGCGGACGGTTCCGCGGTGATCCGGGTGCTCAGCTACAACGTCCGCTCGATGCGCGACGACGAGGACGCGCTGGCCCGCGTGATCCGCGCCTGCGCCCCCGACCTGGTCTTCGTACAGGAGGCCCCCAGGTTCTTCCGCTGGCGCAAACACGCGGCCCGGCTGGCCGCGAAGACCGACCTCGTCGTGCTCGGCGGCGGCGCCACGGCGGCCGGGCCGCTGCTGCTGTGCTCGCTGCGGGCCTTCGTGGAGCGCGCCGAGGACGTGTTGCTGCCACTGACGCCCGGCACGCACCGGCGGGGCTTCGCGACGGCCGTCGTCCGCTTCGGCGGGGCCCGGGTGGGGGTGGTCTCCGCCCACCTCTCGCTGCACCGCGAGGAGCGGCAGGCCCAGGCCGGGCTGCTGCTGGACCGGCTGCGGGAGCTGGACGTCCCGTACGCCGTCGCCGCGGGCGACCTGAACGAGGGGCCCGAGGGGAGCGCGTTCGGGCTGCTGGCGGCCGAACTCCAGGACTGCCGGGCGGTCCGGCCGTGGGGCGCGGAGGCGACGTTCCCCGCCGGGCGCCCGGAGCGCCGTATCGACGCCGTCTTCGCGTCGAAGGGGGTCGAGGTGCTGGGCTGCGGGGTTCCCGTCGGGCTGCCGGGCGTCTCCGCCGCGGACCTCGCCGGCGCCACGGACCACCTCCCGGTGCTGGCGGCCCTCCGCCTGCCCGCCTGAGCCGTCCCCCGGATCCGGCCGGGGAGACGGGAACGCGGAAGGGCGGGCCGCACGGCGGCCCGCCCTTCCCCGGCTCGTGCGGCTACACGACCGCGCCGCGGCCCGGGTCGTCGTCCTCGTCGTCGCCCTGGTGCATGCGGGCGACCAGGGTGGCGAAGCCGCCCAGGAAGCCGCCCACGCCCAGCGTGGTGAGCCACCAGGTCATCTCCCACTGGAGCAGCACCGCGAGCAGCAGCAGCACCGGGCCGCCCACGACCGCCAGCCAGGCGAACTTCGACGTGGTGTCGGCCTCCGGGAGCTCCGGGTCCGGCTGGACGAAGTGCCCCTCGTCCGGGTCGTCCCCGTCCGGCTCCGCCAGGGTGTGGTCGCGCGGGCCCGGACCCACGCCCGGGGCGAAGACCACCGAGCTGCCCAGCGCCGGCTTGGGGGAGGGGTCGTCGGTCTCCTCGGCACCCTTCGGCGCGGCGGGCGCGTCCGGCTCCTCGGGCTCCGGCAGCAGCAGGTCCTCGATCGGCTTGAACGGGCGCGAACCCGGCGGGTCCGCCGGCTCCTCGCCGTACCCCGCGACGATCGCGGCCCAGGCCGCTTCCTCGTCCAGCGGCTCGCCGCCGCCGTTGGAGATCCTGCCGTCCTGCTCAGCCACCGGTGGCCGTCCCCTCCATGCCGAGTGCTCCGACCTGCGGAGCGAGTCGGGCGATGAATGCGTACGAGTCCTCGAAGATGCGTTCCGCATCATGGTCCAACGTCGCGACGTGGTAGCTCTGTTCCAGCAGGGTCTCCGTCACGTCCGTGGAGGACACCCGGCTCAGGATCCGGGCCGAGTCCACCGGCGGCACCACGTGGTCCTGGGGGCTGTGGAGCAGCAGCATCGGCTGCGTGACCTGCGGCAGCTCGCCGTCCACCATGCGCAGGAACTGGCGCAGCGAGTGCGCGGCGCGGGTCGGCACCCGGTCGTACCCGACCTCCAGCGAGCCCGGCTTCGCGATGTCGCTCGCGATGCCCGGGGTGGAGCGGATGAAGTGCTTGGCCACCGGCAGGGCCACGGCGAGCGGGTCGTGGACCTTGTTCGCCGGGTTGACCACGACGACGCCGGTGACGGCGTCCCCGTGCCTGGCCGCCAGGCGCAGCGTCAGGGCGCCGCCCATCGACAGGCCGAAGACGAAGACCTTCTCGCAGCGGTCCAGGAGCTCCCGCAGGGCCCGGTCCACCTCGGCGTACCAGTCCTGCCACCCGGTGAGCTGCATGTCCTGCCAGCGCGTGCCGTGGCCGGGCAGCAGCGGCAGCGAGACGCTCAGACCGCGGTCCGCGAGGTACTCCGCCCAGGGGCGCAGCGACTGCGGGGAGCCGGTGAAGCCGTGGCAGAGGAGTACGCCGACCTCTCCGCCCTCGTGGCGGAACGGCTCGGCTCCAGGGAGGACGGGCACGAGGGTCTCCTGTTCATGAGGGCGCGGAAGGTGCGGGTCACGGGGGCCCGCGGGGGGCTCATGCGCGAAACGAGGGGGCACAGAGGGATGTAACGAGGGGGCGCGCTGTGTGTACTTCACGGTACGCGACCGGGGTGACACGGGCCAGGGTCGGCGCCCCGCCGCCCACCAGGGCTTCGAGGGGTGCCGCGGGAGGGATCGCGGGCCCGCCAGGGGTTAAGGTCTGATCGACGGACACAGGAAGGCTTTCGAGTTGATCTACGGCGCAATGAAGTTCTCCATCGGGGGCTCCCTGAAGCTCGCCTTCAGGCCCTGGGTGGAGGGCCTCGAGAACATCCCCGCCGAAGGCCCGGCGATCCTCGCGAGCAACCACCTCTCCTTCTCGGACTCGTTCTTCCTGCCCGCGGTTCTCGACCGCAAGGTGACCTTCATCGCCAAGGCGGAGTACTTCACCTCCCCGGGCGTCAAGGGCAAGCTGACCGCGGCCTTCTTCAAGGGCGTGGGCCAGCTCCCCGTGGACCGCTCCGGCGCCCGCGGCGCCGGCGAGGCCGCCATCAGGAGCGGCATCGAGGTCATCGAGCGCGGCGAGCTCTTCGGCATCTACCCCGAGGGCACCCGGTCGCCCGACGGCCGCCTCTACCGCGGCAAGCCCGGCGGCCTGGCCCGCGTGGCGCTGGCCACCGGCGCCCCCGTGATCCCCGTGGCCATGATCGACACCGAGAAGATCCAGCCGCCCGGCAAGGTGATCCCCAAGCTGATGCGCCCGGGCATCCGGATCGGCAAGCCCCTCGACTTCAGCCGCTACCAGGGCATGGACGGCGACCGCTTCATCCTCCGCTCGGTGACCGACGAGGTCATGTACGAGATCATGAAGCTCTCCGGCCAGGAGTACGTCGACATCTACGCGACCGCCGCCAAGCGGCAGATCGCCGATGCCGAGAAGGCCGCCAAGGACGCGGCGAAGGAAGCCGCCAAGGAGGCCGCGCAGGCCGAGAAGGCGCAGAAGGCCGCAGAGGCCGGACAGCAGGAGCAGTAGACCGGACGCCGGTCGCACCGGTGGGACCGGGCGGCCGGCGCCGGCAGTACGTACGGACAGGCGGTCGCAGGCACCGCCCGGGGGTGGGGATGGCCAAGCGCGAGCGCGTCGTGCGGATGTCCGTGGAGCAGCCGCTGTGGCGGGCGCTGACCGCGTACCGGCTGCTGACCGCGGGCTACGCGGTGCTGCTGTTCGCCTCCGCGTACCGGCAGTTCGTCCGGCCCTGGGTGGCCGTGGCCTACCTCGCGGTCCTCGTGGTGTGGACGCTGGCCACCCTGCCCAAGGTCGCCGGCGCCGCCGCCTGCACCAAGCGCTTCCTGGGCGCCGACCTCACGGTCGCCATGGTGGGCATCCTGCTGACCCCGGTCGCGGACTCGGCCCGGCGGATCGCCGAGGGCGGGCCCACCCTGCCGTCCATCTGGACCGCGGGCTCGGTCCTCGCCTTCGCGCTCAAGGGCGGCTGGCGGTGGGCCTGCTTCGCCTCCACCTTCGTGGCGGTGGCCAACGTGGTCCAGCGCGGCGCACCCACCCGCGACACCGTGCACAACGTGCTGCTGGTGTGGGTCGCCTCGATCGCCATCGGGTACGTCGTCGAGGTCGCCCGCGCCAGTGAGAACACCCTCGCGCGGGCCCTGGAGATCGAGGCGGCCACCCGCGAGCGGGAGCGGCTGGCCCGGGACATCCACGACGGGGTGCTCCAGGTGCTGGCCATGGTGCAGCGGCGCGGCACCGCCCTGGGCGGCGAGGCCGCCGAGCTGGGCCGGATGGCCGGCGAGCAGGAGGTGGCGCTGCGCACCCTGGTCTCCAGCGGGCTGCTGCCGGCCTCCCGGGTCTCGCGCGACGCGGCCCAGGGGGCGCTGGTCAGCGCCGAGGAGGTCGAGGAGCCCGGCGCGGACGAGGCCGCGGACCTGGACCTGCGGGCCCTGCTGGCCCCGCACGCCGGGTCCCGGGTCAGCTTCGCCGAGCCCGGCGCGCCGGTCATGCTGCCGGCCCCGGCGGCCCGTGAGCTGGCCGCGGCCGTCAGCGCCGCCCTCGACAACGTCCGCCGGCACGCCGGGGAGACGGCCCGGGCCTGGATCCTGGTCGAGGACTGGACGGACGAGGTGATCGTGACGGTCCGGGACGACGGTCCCGGCATCCCCGAGGGCCGCCTGGTGCAGGCCGAGGGGGAGGGGCGGATGGGCGTGGCCCTGTCCATCCGCGGCAGGCTGCGGGACCTGGGCGGCACGGCCGACCTGGTCTCCGTACCGGGGCAGGGCACGGAAGTAGAGCTGAAGGTTCCACGGAACGGGGCGGGAGCGGGACGATGAGCGAAGAGCGCGCGATCAAGGTGATGGTCGTGGACGACCACCCGATGTGGCGGGACGCGGTCGCCCGCGACCTCGCCGCGGCCGGCTGCGAGATCGTGGCCACCGCCGGGGACGGGCCGGGGGCGGTCCGCCGCGCCAAGGCCGCGGACCCCGAGGTGCTGGTGCTGGACCTGAACCTCCCCGGCATGCCCGGCGTGCAGGTCTGCAAGGAGCTGGTCGGCGCCAATCCGGCGCTCCGGGTGCTGGTGCTCTCCGCCAGCGGTGAGCACGCGGACGTGCTGGAGGCGGTGAAGTCCGGCGCGACCGGCTACCTGCTGAAGTCCGCCGGTGCCGACGAGCTGATCGACGCGGTGCGCCGTACCGCCGTCGGCGACCCGGTCTTCACCCCGGGCCTGGCCGGCCTGGTGCTGGGCGAGTACCGCCGGCTGGCCTCCGACCCGGCCCCGGCCGCCCCGGACGTGCCCAAGGCCCCGCAGCTGACCGACCGTGAGACGGAAGTGCTGCGCCTCGTCGCCAAGGGCCTGTCGTACAAGCAGATCGCCGAGCGGCTGGTGATCTCGCACCGGACCGTCCAGAACCACGTGCAGAACACCCTGGGCAAGCTGCAGCTGCACAACCGGGTGGAGCTGGTGCGGTACGCGATCGAGCGTGGCCTCGACGACGAGTAGCTCCCCTTACGGGTGAAAGCGTCTACGCAAGTACCCGTAATCTCACCGGAATTGACCCTTCGGGCACGCTCGGGGTGACCTGCGTCACCACTAGCGTGGCCGCCATGCGGGCCCTTGGGGCCCTTTATGGCGAAAGGGAGGATTCCATGAAGGTCGGAGTGCTGACCGGCGGTGGCGACTGCCCCGGGCTGAACGCGGTGATCCGGGGAGTCGTCCGCAAGGGCGTCCAGGAGTACGCGTACGACTTCATCGGTTTCCGGGACGGCTGGCGCGGCCCGCTCGACGGCGACACCGTCCCGCTCGGCATCCCCGCCGTCCGCGGCATCCTGCCGCGCGGCGGCACCATCCTCGGCTCCTCGCGCACCAACCCCTTCAAGACGGACGACGGCGTCCGCCGGATCAAGGACAACCTGGCCAAGCACGAGGTCGAGGCCCTGGTCGCCATCGGCGGCGAGGACACCCTCGGCGTCGCGGCCCGGCTGTACGAGGAGTTCGGCATCCCGTGCGTCGGGGTGCCGAAGACCATCGACAACGACCTCTCGGCCACCGACTACACCTTCGGCTTCGACACCGCCGTCGGCATCGCCACCGAGGCCATCGACCGGCTGCACACCACCGCCGAGTCGCACATGCGCGTGCTGGTCGTCGAGGTGATGGGCCGCCACGCGGGCTGGATCGCCCTGCACTCCGGCCTCGCGGGCGGCGCGAACGTCATCCTCATCCCCGAGCAGCGCTTCGACGTGGACCAGGTCTGCGCCTGGGTGACCTCCCGCTTCAAGGCCAGCTACGCGCCGATCGTGGTGGTCGCCGAGGGAGCCATGCCCAAGGACGGCGACATGGTGCTCAAGGACGGCACCCTCGACTCCTTCGGGCACGTCCGGCTGTCGGGCGTGGGGGAGTGGCTGGCCAAGGAGATCGAGTCCCGCACGGGCAAGGAGGCCCGTACGACCGTCCTCGGGCACGTGCAGCGGGGCGGCACCCCCAGCGCGTACGACCGCTGGCTGGCCACCCGCTTCGGACTGCACGCCATCGACGCGGTGCGGGACCGCGACTTCGGGAAGATGGTCGCGCTGCGCGGCACGGACGTGGTGCGGGTCCCGATCGCCGAGGCCACGGCCAAGCTGAAGACGGTGGACCCGGAGCTGTACCGGGAGGCGGGGGTCTTCTTCGGCTAGGCCGGTCCGGAGGAGCAGCGCAGGGGCCCGGGCCGTATATTCGGCAATGATCGCCTATCCGGCAAAGATCGCCATATGCGGCCCATCGCCCATAAAAGGGGAGCAGACCGTGGAAATCCTGGCATTCGGTGTGACCGCCGACGAGGAGCCCCTCCTGGAGCGGGCCTTCGCAGGACAACACGAGGTGCGCTGCCTCGACGTCTTCCTCAGCGAGGACACCGCGCCGATCGCGACGGGCTACGAGGTGGTCAGCTCCAGCGTCAACGCCGACCTCAACGGGCGGGTGCTGCGGACCCTGGCGGCCGGCGGGACGAAGATGATCGCCCAGCGGTCCACCGGCTTCAACAACATCGACCTCGACGTCGCGAAGTCCCTCGGCATGACGGTCAGCCGGGTCTCGTACTACTCGCCGTACGCGGTGGCCGAGTTCGCCTGGACCCTGGCCATGGCGGTCAACCGGCGGATCGTCCGCGCCTCGAACCGCACGCGGGACTTCGACTTCCGGCTGAACGGCCTGCTGGGCCGGGACATGCACGGGCGCACCGTGGGCGTGCTCGGCACCGGCAAGATCGGCGAGGCGTTCACCCGGATCGCGCACGGCTTCGGGATGAACCTGCTCGGCTGGGACGTGGCAGAGAACCCGCGGTGCCTGGAGCTGGGCATGAAGTACGTGGACAAGGAGGTGCTGCTCGCCGCCGCCGACCTGGTCAGCCTGCACGTGCCGCTGCTCGACGCGACGCACCACATCATCGACTCCGCCGCGCTGAAGTCCATGAAGGACGACGCGATCCTGGTGAACTCCAGCCGGGGCGGCCTGGTGGACACCGAGGCGCTGGTCGCGGAGCTGCGGGCCGGGCGCTTCACCGGCGTGGGCCTGGACGTGTACGAGGCCGAGGCGGGCGTCTTCTTCCTGGACAAGTCCCTGGAGGCGGTCCCGGACGACACGCTGGCCCGGCTGATCACGTTCCCGAACGTGGTGGTCACCTCGCACCAGGCGTACTACACGCACGACGCGGTGGGGCAGATCATCGAAGCGACGGTCCGCAACGTGGCGGACTACCTCTCGGGCCGCCGCTCGGAGAACACCCTCACCTGACCGCGCCCGTGCCGGGCGCTCCGGGCGCCCGGCACGGAACCCGCACCGGCAGCGGGCCGGCGCGGGGGTCCCCTACGCGGGGATCAGGGTGCGGACCAGGGACGACAGCAGGGCCGCGCCGCGCAGGGTCAGGACCGACTCCGGGTGGAACTGGACGCCCGCGAAGGCCCGCGCCGCGCAGCGCAGGGCGTGGACCTCACCCGAAGCGGCGTCCCGGGACACCTCCACGCCGTGCGCCAGCAGCTCCGCCGCGGCCTCGCCGTCGCACGCGGCCGTGTACGTGTTGTAGAAGCCCACCGTCTCCGGCGACCCGAAGAAGTCGATCCGCGTCTGCGCCCCCTGCGCCGGCTCCGCCTTCCGCACCAGCGGCAGCCCCAGCTCCGCCGCGATCAGCTCGTGCCCCAGGCACACGCCCAGCAGCCCGTCCCGGTGCGACCGCAGCAGCTCCCGCGCCAGCCCCCGCAGCAGCCGCATCTTGGGGTCACCGGCGTCCGCCGGGTCCCCCGGGCCGGGGCCCAGCACCACCGGCCCCCGGTGTGCCAGCGCGGCCTCCCGCAGCCCCGGCTCGTCGTACCGCCTTACGGTCACCTCCAGGCCCGCGGCCCGCAGCACGTGCGCCAGCATCGCCGTGAACGTGTCCTCCGCGTCCACCACCAGCGCGTGCCCGGCCGCCGGAGCCACCTGCTCCTGCATCCGGAGCCAGAACGGCGCCAGGTCCGCCCGCCGGGCCGCCAGCGCCTCCTGTACCCGGGGATCGTCGGCGAGCCGCCCCGTACCGCCGCCGGCCGGCGCCGGGGCCCCCGGCCGCACGCCCAGCGCCGCCAGCACCCCGGCCGCCTTCGCGTGCGTCTCGGCCACCTCGCCGGCCGGGTCGGAGTGCCGCACCAGCGTCGCCCCGATGGGCACCCGCAGCGCGCCCTCCGGCGAGATCTCGGCGGTGCGGATCAGGATCGGGGAGTCCAGGGTCTGCGCGCCGTTCGCGTCCAGGCCCAGAAGGGCCAGGGCGCCCGCGTAGTAGCGCCGCCCGCCCACCTCGTACCGTTCGATCACCCGGCACGCGTTCTGCACCGGGGAGCCGGTCACGGTCGCCGCGAACATCGTCTCCCGCAGCACCTCCCGCACGTCCAGGGAGGACCGCCCGCGCAGCTCGTACTCGGTGTGCGCGAGGTGCGCCATCTCCTTCAGCCGGGGCCCCACGACGACGCCGCCCATGTCGCCGACGGTGCACATCATCTTGAGCTCCTCGTCGACCACCATCGACAGCTCCTCGGTCTCCTTGCGGTCCCCGAGGAAGGCGAGCAGCGAATCGGCGGTCGGGCCCCCGGCCGGGTAGCGGTACGTCCCGCTGATCGGGTTCATGACCACCGTGCCCCCGGACATCCGCACGTGGACCTCCGGGCTGGCCCCGACGAGCGTCCGGTCCCCGGTGTGCACGACGTACGTCCAGTACGCGCCCCGCTCGCCCGCCAGCAGCCGCCGGAACAGCGCCAGCGCGTCGGCCCGCGAGAAGCCGGGGATCTCCCCGGTGTACGTGCGGCGGATGACGAAGTTGGCGCCCTCGCCCCGGCCGATCTCCTCGTCGATCACCCGCCGCACGATCGAGCCGTACTCCTCGTCGGAGACGTCGAAGCCGCCGCCCTCGACCCGTACGTCGTGCGCCGGCAGCGCGGCCATCACCTCGTCGAGCGGCAGCTCGTACGCCTCCTCGGCGACCAGCACGCTCAGCGGCGTGCCGTCGTCGCGGACGTCGAACCCGCGCTCCCGGATCTGCCGGAACGGCACCAGGGCGAGCGTGGGCAGCTCCCGTACCGGCAGGTCGGCCAGCCGGCCGGCCTCGTGGACCGGGCCGAGCAGCACCTCGACGGTGTCGTGGTCGCGGCCCGGGGTGCGGCGGCGGAGCAGGGCGAAGGGCGGGCAGTCGTCGGCCAGCAGCCTCGTGATCGGCATCGGTGGGTTCCTTCCGGCGTGGGTGGAGAGGAACGGCCCCCGACATGCGAGAAGGCCGCCCCTCGGGCGGCCTTCGCGTCGGTTCTACGGGTACGCGCAGTCAGTGGGCCGCCGGATGAGCGGTCCACCACCAGTTCTGGTTCGAGTGCGCGAACATGTCGTGCACCCTACTCCCTGGAAGAGCCGGATCTGTACCGGTCCGTCTCACCAGATGGTCGGTGGGCCGGACGCGGCGGGACACGACGTAATGTTTGGGGGGTGACCGTGAACGCTGAAACCCAAGCCGTCGCCGCCAAGGCGACCTGGCGAGACCTGCCCGCGGCGCAGCAGCCTGAGTACCCCGATGCCGAGGCTCTGCGCGAAGTCGTCGCGGACCTCGCCTCGTATCCGCCGCTCGTCTTCGCGGGCGAATGTGACCAGCTGCGCGCCCGTCTGGGAGCCGTCGCCCGGGGTGAGGCGTTCCTCCTCCAGGGCGGCGACTGCGCCGAGGCCTTCGACGCCGTGTCGGCCGACCACATCCGCGCGAAGCTCAAGACCCTGCTCCAGATGAGCGCCGTCCTGACGTACGCGGCCTCCGTGCCCGTCGTCAAGCTCGGCCGCATCGCGGGCCAGTACTCCAAGCCGCGCTCCAAGGACACCGAGACCCGCGACGGCGTGACCCTGCCGACCTACCGCGGCGACTCGGTGAACGGCTTCGCCTTCACCGAGGAGGCCCGGATCCCGGACCCCGAGCGCCTGAAGCGGATGTACAACGCCTCCGCCTCGACGCTCAACCTGGTGCGCGCCTTCACCACCGGTGGCTACGCCGACCTGCGCCAGGTGCACGCCTGGAACCAGGACTTCGTGAAGTCGTCCCCCTCCGGCCAGCGCTACGAGGCGCTCGCCCGGGAGATCGACAACGCCCTGAACTTCATGAAGGCCTGCGGCACCGACCCGGCCGAGTTCAAGGCCGTCGAGTTCTACGCCTCCCACGAGGCGCTGCTGCTCGACTACGAGGGCGCCCTGACCAGGACCGACTCGCGCACCGGCAAGCTGTACGACACCTCCGGCCACATGGTCTGGATCGGTGAGCGCACCCGGCAGCTGGACCACGCGCACATCGAGTTCGCCTCGCAGATCGCCAACCCGATCGGCATCAAGCTCGGCCCGACCACCTCGGTCGACGAGGCGCTCACCTACATCGACCGCCTCGACCCGGACCGCGAGCCCGGCCGCCTGACCTTCATCGTCCGCATGGGCGCCGACAAGGTCCGCGACAAGCTCCCGGAGCTGGTCGAGAAGGTCACCGCCTCCGGCGCGGTCGTCGCCTGGGTCACCGACCCCATGCACGGCAACACCTTCGAGGCGGCCTCGGGCCACAAGACCCGCCGCTTCGACGACGTGCTCGACGAGGTCAAGGGCTTCTTCGAGGTCCACAAGGCGCTGGGCACCCACCCGGGCGGCATCCACGTCGAGCTCACCGGTGACGACGTCACCGAGTGCGTGGGCGGCGGCGACGAGATCTTCGTCGACGACCTGCACCAGCGCTACGAGACGGCCTGCGACCCGCGGCTCAACCGCAGCCAGTCGCTGGACCTGGCCTTCCTGGTGGCGGAGATGTACCGCGACCAGTAGGAACGATCAACATGTAGACAGCTACGAGAGTGGGGGGGGGGGGGGGGGGGGGCCCCCCCCCCCCCCCGCGGGCGGGCGTTTAACCCCACGGGGCCCCCGGGTAACATAGGTTATCATCCCCCGAAAAGAGTACGGGGAAGCGCCCCCCAAAAACATACCGGCGGG